>JAUQWR010000107.1 GCA_030835065.1 Candidatus Kapaibacterium sp. | reverse complement strand
TCTGAAAATAGTGACAATGTTAATTCTTTGAGTTACGACATATTAGCTAAATATGGAGTAGTTGAAGATTTAGAGCTAAGATTAAACACATCATATAAATCTCTTGACATACATCCATCAAGAGTTGGATTCTCTCCATTGACATTTGGATTGAAGTATAGGATTTATGATGGTAATACAATATTACCTGCTATTGGAGTTATTGCACAAATGCAATTTGCAGAGTTGGCAGCTTCAGATTTTAAATTGATTAATAATGCTCCAGCATTTATTTTAATAATTGAAAAAGATTTAAGTAAAGATATATCCAATTCTGCAAATATATTAGTTCAATGGGACGGAATTGTTGATAAACCATATTATTCGTATTCATATTCTTTTGGATATTCATTATCTGAGAATTCAAATGTTTTTGTTGAAATGTATGGCGATATTTATGCTGATGCGGTTCCTACTCATAAGTTAGATTTTGGTGCAACATACAACATCAATGATAACTGGTGTATAGATATTTCAGCAGGTAAAACACTAACAAACAAAAGATATAATTCTGATTACTTTTATGGTATAGGCAGTTCATTCAGATTTTAAAATTTGCCCATAATATATTTAGTTTTAGTAAATCATTCTTGGTATCGTAATAATAAATTTAGTACCATGATTTACTTTAGATTCGATTGTAATATTACCATTGTGTTTGTCGATAAAATCTTTAGAAAGGATTAATCCTAAGCCTGTACCTTTTTCTTTATTAGTGCCAGGTCTGCTTTTAATTTCGCCAATTTTGAATAAACTTTGGAGAGCAATTTCATCAATACCAATACCATTATCTTCGATAACTAACGAAAATTCTTTGACATTATAGCTTAAACTTACATTTATTAATCCATTTTCTGGAGTAAATTTAATAGCATTTGTCAAAATATTGCGTACAACTGTATTAAACAAATTAGGATCAATAAAAGCTTTGAAGTCTTTTGGGCTATCAAATTGTATTTTAATTTGCTTTCTTTCTGCAAGAGGTTGATTTAAAGTAATTGTATTGGTTATCATCTCCCGAATATCAAGCTCGGTCGGATGAAATTCAATAGCACCTCTTTGAGAACGAGCCCAAGTAAGAAGATTTTCGAGTAATTCATAAATATTATCAGCAGATTCTTTCATCAAATTGATAAATTCAGTTTTATCTTGCTCAGACAAATTATCGTAAGAACCGGAAAGAATATTTAAAACATTACGAAAATTACCAAGTGGATTTTTCAAATCATGAGCTATTATAGAAAAGAATTTATCTTTAGTTTGATTTGACTCCTGAAGTAGAATATTTAAATCTGTAAGCTCCTCTTTTTGCTTATTGATCTCATTATTACTATCAATCAATTGCTTGTTGGCTTTTGTTTTGCTTCGATATAGCCAAAAGATAAACATGGAAATAAGTGCTAATAATGCAGACCCAATCAAAACAATTCTTAGAGTAATTTCATTAGCATAAAGTTCATTATTTTTCTCAAGATCCAATTGTTTCATTTTTTTGTCATATTCAAAACGAATTTCTTTTTGTGCAACACTTTTGATATTTTCGTCATTCTTGAGTGTGTCCCATAATTCGAAATATTTTATATGATAATCATAGGCTTTTTTGTAGTCTTTAAGCCCTGAATAAGAAATGTGCATTTGGTCAAAAGCTTCTAATCTTAGATAATTATTACCAATTTCAGATCCTAATTGATATCCTAATTCAGAAAATTCAAGAGATTTTTTAAAGTCTTTTATACTATTATAATAATCAGCAAACTGATTGTAAACCATAGCTATGTGATTTTTATTATGGAGTTTTTCCCCATATTTTTTGCTTAAGTCTAGATAGTAATATGCACTGTCGAACATTTTCAAGCGAGTGAAATTTTTTCCGATAAAACTATAATTAGCAGATCTTAACATTGAATCTGAAGTTTTAAATGTCATTTCACAGCTTTTTTGAAAATATGAAATTGACTTGTGGTAATCTTTGATATCGAAAGCTATCAAGCCTAAATTATGAAGAGATCTGGAAATATTATCATAACTATTTAATAATTTACTGATTTGAATGCTTTTTTCTAAATATTGAGTAGCTTTAGGATATTGCTCTCTTGAAAAATAAATAATACCAATATTATTATTAAGTCTGGCAGTTTCGAGTGTATCTTTTAATTCTTCAAAAAGCTCTAAGCTGGTAAAGTAGTTTTCTAATGCATTGTCATACTCACTCATTCTCCAGTAGTTGAGTCCAATTGCTTTATGAGAATGAGCAATTCCAAATTTAAAGTCCAAATTTTTTGAAATTTCTAGTGCTTTGTAGCCTAAGCTTAATCCTTTTTTAGTATCAATGTCTTTATAATCTCGAGACATTTTTGTCATTAGACTTACTTTGAGGCTATCGTCTTTCAAACTAAGTACCGAATCAATTGATTTATCGGATTGAGCAATACCTGTGGAATATAATAAACAAGTAGTTAAGCAAAATATGAATACTTTGCTGAAAGAAAATAATCTATAAAAAAGTAAATATTTCAAAATAATCAACATTAAAATCACCCAAAACAATTTATCAATAGTTAATCGAAACTAACAATTATTTATTTTTGAAAGTAAAATAAATTTCTTTAACTTAGTAATATGCTTTTCAAATTAATACTATTATTAGTTTTAAAAAAATAAAAAAGAATGTGTTGATGAAAAATACAATATTAGAGTTTATAAGAGAGCATAAAATCATTATGATTTTATTGTTAGTTGCAACAATATCAAGATTGTTCGGGCTTGAATTGCAGTCGTACTGGGCAGATGAGTTATATACTATTTGGTCAATAAATTTTCCGACATTCAAAGAATTTTTCGAGAAATCAATTATACCGGATGTACATCCTCCATTATACAATTCTATTCTTTATTATTTAAAAATCATTTTTTCGGATAGTGAAATTATATTGCGTGGCTTTTCAGCAGTATTATCAATAATATGTATTTTATTGGTTTATATTTATGGTACAAAATTGTACAATAAAAATACAGGAATCTTATCATCATTACTAATGATCATAATGTGGTTCCCATTATATGTAAGCCAGGAAGCAAGGTCATATTCACTAGTCTTATAATTAATTACAATATTCCAATATCATAATATAGTAATATTGAATTTATTGTCAGAAAACAACAGACCAAGATTAATAAATTATTTTTCTTTTATACTTACAGGAATTCTTCTCTGCTATACGCATTATTATGCTATGTTTTTTGTCTTTTTTTCGATGATATTTATCATTCGAATACCTTACAAAAAAATGATGAAGTATCTGATACCATACGCGTTGATTGGAATAGCATATTTGCCATGGATTCCGATAATGCTTCAACACTTAAAATATGGTAAATTGTGGATGGGTCCATTAACTGTTTTTTCATTTGTTAAAAGTATTGATTTTATTACAAATAATAGCTTAGTATTCAGTATTCCAATTTTTGTTATTTTGTTAATGGGTTTAATAAAGTTTTTCAAAAATAAAAATAGAATAGAGAATATTGAGAAAAATGTACAAATTTATTCCATAATCTCGATATTAGTTCCGTTTATTATTTTTTTTGTTTTATCGCATATTTCAACTCCATCTTTTACATATCGACATTATATCATCGTTTTACCAATATTGATAATGTATATATCTAATGTGGTTTGCACATTTAAAAACAAAATTTTAGTCCAAATAGCATTTTCAATACTGGTGATTTCAAGTCTAATTTCAACAATATATAACAATGGTTATTATTATCCTCATAAAACTGATTATAGAGGTGTATCTGATTATATTTGTGATTCCCAAAATTATCCAGTGACAATAGAAGGATTTAAATATATTAAACAATGTCCTTATATTTATGATTATTATTTAAGAACAAAATCAAAACCAAGGCCAATGTATTCTTTTGATGGTGATGTTTCGAATGTTAATTTAATTATTAACAAAATTAAAAAAGATTACGATTGCTTTTGGTATATAGTCGACGACTATTATAATTATAAGGATTTGCAAAAAGTGCTTTTCAGCTATACGAATATTATAGAGAAAAAAAGATTTTTGAAATTAACCTTATACAAATTGAAGATAAATTGATTAAATGCAATCTCTTTTATATCCTTTATTCATTTATTCTAAATTATTACTGATATTAAAAAATTGAATATTTCTACATTCCAATCTTCAATCTATAAATATAAATTCATTAAATATACAATACGTTTAGGATTGAAAATATTTGCTATTTTTGTAATGGATTGTTTGGAATATTTGAGAATTTAATGTTTTATAAAGAAGACAAATTACTAGTAAGAAAAGTATTGGATTGGTTGCTCTCAATAATCGGAGTAATATCGTTCAGTACATTGATCGCAATAGTTGGATTTGAAATTGATACCGGAACAATGCTTATCTTGAAAAGCTTTTTCAAGATACTTATTTTACTTTATATAGGACAAGAAGTATATAGATATTTTCTGGTGTTCGATATTAAAAATTATTTTAAGAGTAGAAGATTCGAAAACATACTTGCTATATTACTATTGATAACACTCTTATTACCTGAGTCATTTCTGTCGAATGTCACTCAGGCTTATCCTCATTGGTCGATTGAGCAGGTAACATTTAGCTATTTAGGTATGTTGCAGGCAATGATTGTAGCCTCTGTTGGGGTTAAAGTACTTAGATATAATCATTTGATTGCTAGAATTAAACTTCACCCTGGATCGATTTTTGCTTTAAGTTTTGCATTTATCATATTGACAGGTGCATTACTCTTGATGATGCCAAAGTCTGCAAATCCCGGGCATACTGTTTCATTTATCGATGCTTTATTTACATCTACCAGTGCTGTATGCGTAACTGGTCTGAATGCAGTCGATACGCCACAAACTTTTTCTTTTTTGGGAAGAGTAATTATTATGTGGCTTATTCAGGTCGGTGGTTTGGGTGTGATGACGATAACTACTTTCTTTTCAGTTCTGATTTCTGGAAGTA
>JAUQWR010000106.1 GCA_030835065.1 Candidatus Kapaibacterium sp. | reverse complement strand
ATTACAATCCATAAAATATCCATATTCATCTATTTCTTAATATTCTACATCTCAATTAGGTTTCATTACATGCGATTCATATTCATGCTTAATTGGGTCGGGATTTGATGCCTTTCCTAATTGCACTCCTTTATGCTTTTTCAATAAATCATAGTTCATACCGGATAATGATTTGATTTCATTTGCAATTTCATTAAATACTTCGGAAGCAGTTTTATGTTTGAAATCTGCATTGAATGTTTTTGCCAAATCTGATATTATTCTCCACGAACTACGGCAATTCTTATCATCGTGCTGAGTCCATCTGTCGTTGTGCGAACCAAATTTATCTAATCTCGATAATTTCATACCCATTCTGCTTCTATTTTCTTTAGTTACTAAAGCAGGTGATACTTTTTGTACTCTCTTCAAAATATTAACATAAGTGCCTTCAATTTCTGCAAATGTACTCGAAGCAAATACAACATGAGCATGTTTTGTAAGATTATTATGATTTGAAGAATGTACTATCAACAATTCCAACTTATCAAGATTTGAAAGTAGTGATGGGAATTCTTCTAAATTTTCTTCCATTACATACAAAGCTTTAATAGCTTTAGATTTGATTTTATCAACCAAACTTTCTAAAGTCAATGATTCTCCCTGTGGATTTAATCCAAGTTCGATCAATCCATTTGTATTAGCATTTCTATCTGCAACTTTCAAGAAATCATCTTCAAAATCAGGATTATTTCTTTTGACAAAATCAATATTTGAAGATTTAATTACATTTTTAGCAAATTTCTTAAGAATGAAATTGTTCTCTAAAGTGGATTTTGCAGAAGCAACAAACATAATTTCATTTGGCTTAAATTTCTTTAATTCTTGGGAAGCAAAACCATAAGCTTCGTCCCAAGCAACTTCAGTCAATTGATTATCTTTGATAATCATTGGATTCATAATACGATTAGTATTGACTTCTGGATAATAATCTAATCTACCTGCATCGCACATCCAGTATTTATTGACATTCATATTGGTATCGGGCTCAACACGAAGAATTTCATTATTACGCACGCCGAGCTTTGTATTGCAACCTCTGGCACAACCAATACATATAGATTCATTAAAGCTCATATCCCAGACTCTGGATTTAAATCTGAAATCGCTTGAAGTGAGAGCACCAACCGGGCAAATATCAATTACATTCATTGAATAATCATTATCAAATTTTTCGCCGTCTGCAACGCGAATAGTAACATGATCGCCGCGTTGCACAAAAGACAACACATCTTGTTTTGCAATTTCTTTACCAAATCGAATACATCTCGAGCAAGAAATACAACGTTCAGCATCATAAATAACATTAGGACCCCAAACTTGTCGTTTATCTTTATGGTTTTTAGTTTCTTCAAATCTAGATTCGCCTTGAGAATGGCTAAAAGCATATTCTTGAAGTTTACACTGACCTGCTTCGTCGCAGATAGGGCAGTCTAGAGGATGGTTTATCAAAAGAAATTCCATGACTGCTTCTTGGGCATGATTTACTTTAGGATTATTAATCCTAACATGCATACCATCAGAAATAGGAGTAGCACAAGCAATTTGAAGTTTTGGAAAATAATTTACATTTATATTTCCATCCGAATCCTTTTCGAAATTGCCATCTGGCAATTTTTTCGGCATACCAACTTCAACAAGGCACATGCGGCAATTACCCGAAACACTTAATTCCGGATGCCAACAAAAATGAGGTATTTGTAAGCCATTTTCATAGGCTGCTTCAATAATCGTTTTGCCATTCTGGGTTTCAATCTTTTGCCCGTCAATATATATATGCGGCATTTGAAAATCCTCTATTTTATTCTAATTTATTACGTATTTTCCAAAATAATTATTAAAATACTCGAGCTTATCCTTTTGGATTTTAAGTTCGAGCATAGTGCCTTCATCAATATCTTCTCTTGTCATTACTTCGTAACTTTTATATAGCTTCGAAACAATTTCGCTCGATGTGTAAGGAACCAAAATTTTATAAACGTTACTATGTTCATTATATTTGCTCTCTAATATCTCTAGTAGGGCTTGTATATTTATTCCTCGCTTTGCAGATATGAATACTGCATTGGGATAATTTGATTGTAGCCCTTTCAACCCATCATAATCTTCGAGCATATCAATTTTATTAAAAACCAATATTGTTGGTTTTTCTATAATTTTTAAGCTGTCTAAAGTTTCTTCCACCACTTGGATTTGTTCTCTAAAAAATTCATG
>JAUQWR010000105.1 GCA_030835065.1 Candidatus Kapaibacterium sp. | reverse complement strand
CAAGAGCATCAAGCTCGGTATCGACAGTGCCATTAATAGACGACACTAAAGATCCTGCACCGATAATTGCAAATACACCAATTGCAATACTAAGCAAAGTCAGGAATGCTCTAAGCTTATTGACTGCAATCGAGTCTAATGCTAATTTAACACTTTCAGATATATTCATAATTATACCTTAATTATTCAAATCTTAATGCATCTATCGGATCCATATTTGCTGCTCTTCTTGCAGGAATTACACCTGCGAGCATACCAACAATCAAGGAAACAATAGTGGCAATGATTAATAAATTGAATGGAATTACCGGCGATAAAAATTCAAGCTGTGGCACTGCTTTGGGCAGAAAAGTTGCTGCTGCAAATACTATAATCGAAGTTATAATAAATGAAACAATAGCACCAAGAAAACACAAAAAAGCACTTTCGATGATAAACTGAATCAAAATTGATTTTTTCTTTGCACCAATAGCTTTTCTAATACCAATTTCTTTAGTTCTCTCAGTAACAGTTACAAACATAATATTCATAATACCAATAATGCCTACAACAAAAGAAAGAATAGTAAAACCAATACCAACACCCCAGACAGCAGCTCTAAATGTAGCAATCATAGCCTCGAATGCTTTAGTTTCGTTCAAAGAAAAATCATTTTTTTCGCCAGGCTGAATATTGCGTATTGTGCGCATTAGCCCTTCAGCTTCAGATCTAACATTATCAAGATTTTCTTGAGTGCCGGCTTTCAATCCGATTGTTACATTTCTATTCGATTTGCCAAATATTCCGAAAAATGAATTGATCGGAATAAAAATAATATCATCGACAAAGTCCATAAGCAGAGTGCCTTGCTTGGTTACTTTACCAATCACTTGATAATATCTGCCTTCAATTTTAATATATTGCCCGATACCACCGCCATTAGGAAACATAGTTTCATAAATTTTATGTCCGAGCACACAAACATTAGCAGAGCTTTGGTTTTCGTATTCGTTAAAGAATCTGCCATCTTCCATATTACCGCTTGGTGTACGCCCATAATCAGGAGTAGTACCTTCCACAGATAAGCCAGGGAAATAATCGCTCTGATATTTCACTTTAATACCAAATTTTCTAGCAGTAGGAAAAACAACTTCGGCAGTACTTACTCTTTTCATAAACTCCATAGCTTGTTCGTAAGTAATATTTTTACGAGCTTGCATTTCTTTCCAATTATGGCCACCACCAGCCCAATCCCACTTATCGACATAAATCATATCAGTGCCGATAATATTGAAAGTATCTTGCATAGCCTTATCCAAGCCGGAAAGCACCCAGCCCATAATAATTACAAACGAAATACCGATAACAACTCCAAGCGAGGCAAGCCCCGATCGGAGTTTGTTAGATCTCATAGAATCAAAAGCAATTCTCAAAGATTCGGTTACATCTAATAAAGCCATTTTATACCAACTTATTAGTTACTTCAAAATGTGGATTTATTTCATCACGTTCGATCAATCCATCTCTTAATCTTATAATTCTTTGAGCATGACGGGCAATTTCTTCTTCGTGGGTTACTACAATCATGGTATTACCTTTTTGCCAAAGTTGAGCAAAAAGTGCCATAATCTCTTCGCCGGTTTTCGAATCCAAATTACCAGTCGGCTCGTCTGCAAGAATAATAGAAGGATTAGTGACTAAAGCACGAGCAATAGCAACTCTCTGACGCTGTCCGCCCGAAAGCTCATTGGGTTTGTGGTGCATTCTATCGCCCAAACC
>JAUQWR010000013.1 GCA_030835065.1 Candidatus Kapaibacterium sp. | reverse complement strand
AAATCCCCAAAGCCTGAAAGATTGCTTTGGGTCAATCTTTTTTTTTATGTAAAAAACCTTTCAAGGCCCTTTCCAAGTTAAGATAAGGAATGCAATTTTGAATAAAGTAATCATAATAATTACTTTAATTTTTTAATATTTTTGGAGGCAAAATGCCACAAGAAATTACGCTGACTACTATCAGCAAAGACGAATTGCATACTTTAATTAGTAATGCTGTTGCTAATACTAATCACAATTCACATGTAGGTAAACTAGAAAATCATAATAGTTTGCCCGACTTACTTTCTATTAGCGACATGTGTAAATTTTTCAAAGTTAGCCGAGTTACTATCCATGATTGGATGAAAAAAGGCAAATTCCCATTCTACAAGGTTTCTCGAAGAGTTTACTTTAAACTTGACGAAGTTTTAAACTCTTTGAAGAATTTCAACCTAGCAACGATTCATACTTTCCAAAATTCTTACATAAATGGAGGAAAGAATAATGGAATCTAAAATTTTTGAACCAAAAGTTTTTGCCAGTCTAAGTTCATACCTTGAAACTGCTTTAAACAATACACTGGTCAGAATTTCTCAAGCTCAAAAAGGTGATCGGAACAATATACTCAGCAGTCAAACATATAACCTTGCTTCTCTGATTGCAGGAGCAAGAGTTATTTGTAACAATTTAGATATTGACGATTATATTATCAAAAACAATATCATTTGTTCTGCAAAAAAGATGTATGAACCTTTGACTGACAATGAAATTCAAAGTACGGTTGTTAATAGTTTTAACAAAGGAATTAACAATCCCAATATTTTGAATCGTGATAATTTCAAATTTGATGAAAAAATGAAGCTCCACATTAGATTGATTGATTACAATCCATCAAAAAGATACATTTTTAAGCCGTATTCATCACTATCCTTGCGTAATTCGACTAGCGAAGACATTGCTAATATTGAAAAGATAATCAATAAAAGGTTTTCAATAGAAACATTCAACAAATTAGGGATCAAAATAAGTGACTCACCTTATGGTATAGTATTTTCAGATTCTCGATTAATTACATACAATCCTTCTAATCTCAACAAATTTCTAGTTCTCGAGGGAAGAACTGACTTTGTAACGGCTGTCGAAATGGGTTTGGATAATAGTTTCGGACTTATATCAAGATTCAATAAAGAGCAAACAATTGAACTAAGCAATGGAACTTATTATTTCTTGTTAGATAAAGATGACACATTTGATCATATTACTACAAAAATAGTAGCTAAAGAAATAATCAAATTTACTTGCTTATATCCAGCTGATAATTATAAAGATTTATCAGATTGGTACTTTAAGAAAGATGAAGCATCAGATGAATTAATGAAAAAAATCAAATCTGCCGAGTTAATCGAAAAAGGGAATGATTCAAATTTTTCTAATCCATCTAAAATTTCTAATTTTTCTAATAATTCTAATCAATACTCCAAAAATCATTCATCTATTGAAATATTCAATGGCTTGGAACTCCAAAACAAAGAATTTAAAGAACTCGAGCATCTTGTTGAAAATATACTTCCATGTGGATATTGGATCCTTGCAGGAAAGCCAAAGCATGGAAAATCATTTTTTGCTCTTCAACTATTACTAGCTATTTCAAATGGAAAAATGTTTCTGAAACATTTCCCGACAATTCAAGGCAATGTATTATACATCAGTTTGGAGGATAGTGAGATGCGAATCAGAAAGAGAGCTGAATTGATTCAAGAATCTTGTCCTGATCTAATTCTCAATGAAAACTTTTTCTACACGATTAATCATATTACACTTGATGACAATGGAATTGAACTACTAAAAAATGAAATACTTA
>JAUQWR010000104.1 GCA_030835065.1 Candidatus Kapaibacterium sp. | reverse complement strand
ATCAGGATTAGAATCGGCTACTGCGATAGCTCTCATATATAATCTATTATTAAAGTTGGAAATTTTAGCCCAATTATTTCCCCTATCTTCTGAAACATATAAATTTGCAACTCCGGCATAAATTATATTTGAAAACTTTGGATGTATCATAAATGGAGCAAGCCAAGGTCTGGTTTCACCTATAGCTTCGGGACTAATACTTTTAACTGAATCAATATCCCTTCTAGATAATTTAGCCTGTTGAATAGAGCCATAATATGTAGAAGGATTATTATAATCAAAGAAGCATTCCATCCCATCTCCTCCTATTAAATATTTCCATTTGCTATAGTCATACATAAATAGATTATTATCCTGAGCTCCTGCTAATAATATAGAATCGTTAAGAGGATTTAAACCAATTTTATAAAATTGTGTTATACTTAGATTGGAACTAATATTTTCAAATATTGAGTCTTGAAATTTCTTTCTATATATTCCACCATCATTAGCTAAATAAATCATGCTGTCGTGAGGATTGAACTTAACATCGTGATTATCCACATGCGATGAATACCAAATAGAGTCATATACGCCTGTTTTTGTATCAAATTTAAATAATCTTACGCCGCCAATATATAATTTTGAATCACTAAGTGGAGTTTCTGTCAATACCAGATTATAAAAGCACTGCCCTTCTTGAGGGAATGAGTCTGATTTGACATTCTGCCAAGTCAGTCCATAATCCATCGATTTAATAAACTCTCCGATATCATTTTTAGGATAATTAGAGCACACCGCATAGACAAGCCCCGGAGTAAAAATAGATGCACAAAGCTGCGAACGTGTAATATCTGGTTTTGTTCTTACAGGGAACCAATGCTCACCTGCATCATCTGATTGATAAATAGATGAATTTCCAAAAATCTCATAAGTAGATGCATACATAATATTAGGATTATCAGGAGCAAATTCAATATCTCTAAAGTAATCTGCATCAGTCAATGCGTACCAAGAATTACCTGCATCTATTGATTTAAATATACCTTTACTGCTACCTACAAATACTACACTATCGTTATTAGGGTGAATCAAGACTCTTGATATAAATTGATTGTCATCATATGAAAAATCAAAATTTACAAAATTCCAAGTTTGCCCTCTATCAGTAGATTTGATCAGACCAAGAGAATAGCAACCAAGAAAACGCCCACCATCAGCATCTCCTGTTGCAGCATACATAAGATTTGGATTTCGTTTTGAAATAGCAATATCTGAGATACCAACTGACATAAACTGAGTGAATTGAACAGGCTCCCAAAATTGACCATTATTTGTAGTTTTCCATAATCCGCCTGATGCTGCACCTGCCCAAATCACACCTTTAATTTGTGGATCAAACTCTATGCAATTAATTCTTCCGCTACCACAACTCAAAGGATTTGTCCCTATTTGTGGAGCATTTGGTCCGAGTAATTCCCATGAATTATTAGACAATGATTGTTGATACTTCGAGATATTATGTTTATACTTTTGATATTCAAAATAGGATTTTCTTGCAGATTTCAAAATGCCATTAGAATCAGCTCTGGGTATTACAAATTGTTTATTCCTTTCTAATTGCTTCCAACCTTTATGCTTATAGTAAGAATCAAAATCAGATCCAATTGCATTATATGCAAGCACAAAAAAAAACGCTATTATAAATATTTTATTCATAATCAAATTCAAATATTTTATTAATCTTTACAATATAAGCAAAATTATCAAAACCAATCAATTAATTATAGAATATTTGAACCAAAATTTATTACAAAAAGGCTTTAATATTATTTCTCATTGAGATAAATATTAAAGCCTTGATTTAATTATAAAATATTAGTAAAATTTAATATTGTTTTTTTTGGGGTTTAATAAATGAAGATTTCCACTTGTCTAAAGTTTGATAAACCACAGGAACCAATACCAAAGTAAGAATCATTGAGCTAGTAAGCCCACCAATCAAAACTACTGCCAATCCTGATTTTGTTTCGCTACCAGCAGAGCTCGACATCGCAATAGGAAGCATACCAATAATCATAGCAAAAGTAGTCATTAAGATTGGTCTTAATCTTGTTTTGCCTGCTTCAATAAGTGCTTCGAAAGTACTTAATCCCTGCTCTTCCTTCATCTGATTAGCTCTATCAACAAGCAAAATAGCATTTTTTGCTACCAAACCAATTAGCATGATTAATCCAAGCATTGCATATATAGAAATTGACTTGCCTGTAACTGCCAAACCATAGAATGCACCTACCATTGCTACAGGTATTGAAAACAAAACTACAAAAGGATATAAATATGAATTATATAAAGCGACCATAATCATATAAACAAATAGAATTCCTGCTAATAATGCTGCCAACAAGCTTACCATCGACTCCTGCATAGTTTTCTGCTCGCCAATAAAGCTATATGTAATACCAACGGGTAACTGGGATTTTATTTGTTCTAATTTCTTCTCGATATCCTGACGAATTACGCCTGCAGTTTTGCCATATACTTGCGAAAATACTGTAATTGCTGTAATACGATTGTATCTTTCGAGTTTTGTTGGTCCTACTGCCTGAGATACTTTTGCAAATTGTTTTAGTGCAATTGCCTGACCTTTATTATTTATAAAAGTGAGTTCTTCTACAGTTTGAAGTTTATTTCGATCAAATTGATCTAAAACTATTCTTAAAATATACTCAGTTTGGTCGCGAGGATCTCTATACTTAGAATCCTCATCTCCAGAGAGAGCAATTCTCAAGTTTTGTCCTACTTCGGCAATGGATAATCCCAAAGTAGCAAGTTTATCCCTATCGATATCAACTCTCAACTCAGGTTTGCCTTCTTCGCTGGATAGACGAACATCCGAAGTACCTTCGATATTTCTTACTTCTTCGGAAATTATATTTGCAGCTTTCAAAACATCTTCGTGGCTTGCTCCAGTCACCAACAACTGAATTGGAGAACGGTTTGAAGTTCCCATCAAGCTCACTGGATTTACTCTCACTTTTGTCCCCGGAATTTCAGATACTATTTTTTTAATTCTTTGGCTGATAACATCAGTAGCTTCAGTACGGTTTTTCTTATCGACTAATGTTATATAAAACTCAGAATTATTATTGGAAGCAGCCCCAATCATACCTTCGCTCGAAACTCCAATGTTTGTCAATACTTTTTCAACTTCCGGAATCTTAGATAATTTTTCTTCAATCTGTCTTCCAATATAATTAGTATTTTCGACTTTGATTCCCGGATCTAGTTCGGCTGTGAGAATTAATTCTCCTCTATCCACTTGAGGAATAAATTCAAAGCCTATAAATCCCATAAATAAAAGTACAAAAGAAGACAAAAATATTATCAAAGTACCAATAAATACTTTGACACCATGATTCAAGCTCCAATTCAAAACTTTAAGATAATCATTTGTAAGTACTTCAAAAAATCTTTCTATCTTTAGACCAATTCTTCCAAACATTGTATTCATCGACAAATGTTGAAGTTTAGAAAATCTGGAAGAAAGCATAGGAGTGATAGTAAAAGATACCACAAGACTCATTAAAGTAGAAAATACCACAACCAAGGCATATTCTCTCAAGAAATTACCAATAATTCCCTGAATCAATGCCAAAGGCACAAATACGACAACATCAACAAGAGTAATAGATAAAGCAGCAAATCCAATTTCATTACGTCCTTTGATAGCTGCCATTAACTTATTATCACCCATTTCCAAGTGACGATAAATATTTTCGAGCACTACAATCGAGTCATCTACAAGGATACCAATTACCAAAGACATCGCCAGCAGAGTCATCAAATTCAATGAAAAACCGAAAATATACATCAAGAAAAATGTAGATACCAAAGATGAAGGAATAGCTACCATCACAATTAAAGAATTTCTCAAACTATGAAGAAATACAAGCATTACTAATGCTACTAGTAAAATAGCTAAAAGCAAATCAACTTTAACAGCATCTGCAGAGTCCATAATAAATGTAGAACCATCTTGAGCAATTTCAAACTTTAAGTTAATATTTTGATATTCTTTTTCAAGTAGTTTGATTTCATCTCTTACCTTTTTACTAACCTCTACAGTATTTGCATCA
This sequence comes from Candidatus Kapaibacterium sp., assembly GCA_030835065.1. Classification (GTDB taxonomy): domain Bacteria; phylum Bacteroidota; class Ignavibacteria; order Kapaibacteriales; family UBA2268; genus JAUQWR01. The sequence continues at coordinate 1,141 of JAUQWR010000104.1, read as the reverse complement.
GATTGCTTCTGCACTGTCAATCCAATCGCACTTCTTCCATTCAGTCTATAAAAATTACTTACTTCTGCAATACCGTCTTCCACATCAGCCACATCAGAAAGTTTGATAGGCGAGCCTTGCTTTGATTTGCCGATTATAAGATTTTTAATTTCATCTACAGTCTTTACCTTACCAGCAACACGAACAACATATTGGTCTTCAGTGCTTTTAACTTTTCCGGTAGGGAAATCAATATTGGCAGCTTTTACTGCAGAAGCAACTTGAAACAAAGACAAACCGTAAGCTCTTAATCTTTGAGCATCGAGATTGACTTTTACTTCACGTTCTTCGCCACCGAGCAGAGCCACAGCACCCACACCACCAATTTTTGTCATTCTTGGCTGAATTTTATCTTTAATAAATTGATAAAACTCACGTGTAGTCATTTTTGAAGCAACAGCCATACGCAACACGGGAATTTCATCGAAAGCCAGTTTTGATACTACTGGTTTGCGAGAATCATTAGGCAGTCTTTGCTGTGCTTCATTAATTTTTCTTTGAGCATCTTGCACTGCGATGTCGATATCAGCAGATGTTTCAAATTCAATAATTAAAAAAGATCTTCCTTCTTGCGAAGAAGCCTGGATCGATACAATCTTATCAATACCTGAAATAGCATCTTCAAGTATTTTTGTAACCGAATTTTCCACTTCGTAAGGCGATGCACCAGGATAAATTGTTGTAATAGTAATCATTGGTGCAGTCATTTTGGGCATCAGGTCATATTTGAGCTGGCTAAAGCCAAACACACCTAAAACCCCAAGAAAAGTGAAAAATACAACAACTAAAGTAGGTCTTTTAATAGCTAATTCTGTAATTGTCATTTTTCACCTATTTTACTATTTTCACAGGGAATGAGTCTTTCAAATTGATCTGACCATTAATAATTACTTGTTCTCCCTGATTTATGCCCTGCAATACTTCAATTTTGCCACTAGATTCGGCTCCTATTGTAATATTTCTAAGCTTGGCTTTGCCATTTTCTACCACATAAACTTTGGGTTCGCGCATGCCACCTACTAAAGCAATTCGTGGAATTGTAAGTGCATTTTCTTTTTTCATTGAATTAAAACGAGCACGCAAAAACATTCCGGCTTTCAAC
>JAUQWR010000103.1 GCA_030835065.1 Candidatus Kapaibacterium sp. | reverse complement strand
TTAAAGATGGTATGGGGCGCTCTTACAAATCAGTAAATCAAGATGGAACAACAAAAAATGTATGGGAAATTTGTTATCCAGATGATGGAAATTATGCACAAGATGATTTATCAGATCAAAATTTTTATGGTTATGTGAAATTTGTAATGTCAAAAGATGAAAATACAAATATTGATGATTGGTTTAAATGGTTATTTTCATATTATGATGCTTTTGGTAACTTGCGACGAACTGTTAAATCTTGTGATAATGGAGAACAAATTGTAACAAAATATGAATATAATTCAATTGGTCAATTAATTAAAGTAATTGATCCTAATGGTTCCGAAACAAAATATTGGTATGATGATTGGGGAAGAGTCCAATACAAATATAGTCCTGATGTTGGTTATATTTCTTATGCATATGATAAAATGGGAAATCTGAGATTTACTCAAAATGCTATGCAATCAGATTCAAATAAAGTAGGATTTTTGGAATATGATGATTTAGGTCGTCAAACAATAGCTGGTGAAGCTATAATTGATCCAAATATTCATAGATCAGAAGAACCTGAACTACAACCTAATGGCACAATGATTTTCTCAAGATTGACTGAATTTATTAATCCAAATTTACTTAATGGAAATACTGATTTGTTTATTAATCCTAGTTTATGGAATGGTGGAACAATAAATAATATTACTCCAACAATATTTTCTACAAATATACCCCCAATAAGTGATTATGAAGAACAAATTACTTTGAACGATTCATTGATGATGAGACAAATTTCAGGTATTAATTATAATTATAGAGTTGCAACTCATTTTAATTTTGAAAATATTGATTTATTCCCTCAATTTATTAGAGTATCAAATTTATATGACACTATACCTGAATTTATTGGTACTGCATCAGCCGGTAAAATCTGGAATGCTTCGCCTTCGTTTAATCAGGTAAAGCAATTGATGCCACAATGGCAAGCCAAGAATTTAAAAGGAAAATTATCTGCAGTAGCTTATAGAAATGATGAATATTCTCCATTCAACTATGTATTCTTTAGTTATGATCCAAGAGGAAGAATTGAAGCAATGGTAAGATTTACTGATAATATAGGTTATGATGCAATTTATTATAAATATAATTCGATGAATCAGAT
>JAUQWR010000102.1 GCA_030835065.1 Candidatus Kapaibacterium sp. | reverse complement strand
TTTAAGTCTGATATAAAACCACCTGCCATTGATAATGCAGTACATACTATACCACCAATTACTAAAGCGCTTACCATGCCTGCAGGACCTGATAAACCCACACCTACTAATACGAATGATGATAGAATAAGAGTCATCAATGTCATACCAGATACAGGGTTAGATCCAACAATAGCGATAGCATTTGCAGCTACTGTAGTAAACAAGAAAGAAATAATTACGATTGTAGCCAAGGCAACCAAAGCTTGGAATACTGTAATTTTAACACCTAAAATCAAGAATGCAAATACTACAGCAACAACCATTAAAATAGCAATTAAAATGAAAGTCATTTTAATATCAACTTGTGTACGATCGTCTTGAGCAGCATCAGATTTATTAGCACCGGAAAGACCTTTTACAGCCAAACCAAAAGCAGAAAAAATCACACTAGAAGAACGAATAATACCAATAATACCAGCCATCGCAATAGCACCAATACCAATTGGGCGAACATAAGCTCTGAAAATGGCTTCTGCACTCATTGTTTCGAACATATTTACTCCTGTTGTGCCAGCAGCAATACCGCCAATAGCATTAATCAATGGAATAAATACAAACCATGAAAGCAATGAACCAACAGTGATAATCAACGAAAATTTTAGACCAACCAAATATCCAAATGAAAATACCAGTGGGCTAATACTCATTTTGAAAACCATTTTCAACTTATCAGCAACAAACTCACCACCGGGAATTATTCTGGATGTGATTGTTTCGCCCCATAGTTTCATCGATGAAAACATAAATTCGAACAAACCACCAACAAGACCAGAAGTAACAAGTATTCCAGCTTGTTTTCCACCTTTTTCGCCGGTAATTAAAATTTCTGTTGTAGCAGTAGCTTCCGGGAAAGGAAACTTGCCGTGCATATCCTTGACAAAATATTTACGGAAAGGTATTAAAAATAAAATACCAAGAAATCCACCCAAAAGTGAAGACATAAATATCTGGAAGAAATTTACTTCAATTTCAGGATATTTAGCTTGAAGAATATAAAGACCGGGGATTGTAAAAATTGCACCAGCAACAATTACGCCCGAGCTCGCACCAATTGATTGAATAATAACATTTTGTCCAAGCGAGTTCTTTCTGTTCAAAGCAGCAGAAACACCAACTGCAATAATTGAAATAGGAATTGCAGCTTCAAAAACCTGACCGATCTTCAAACCGGAATAAGCTGCAGCAGCAGAAAAAATAACAGCCATCAACAAACCCATTATCACCGAATAAGGAGTAACCTCCTGAATGGGTTGGTTTGCTGGCATTACCGGTACATATTCTTCACCGGGATTTAGTTCCCTATATGCATTTTCCGGCAATCCACTCTTATCGTTTTGTAATTCCATAAATCTCCTGATTATAATTTATTTTGCGCTTGTTTCGACCCAACCTTGTGCCAATGCTAAAACAGTTTCTACTGTTTTTTCTAAAGCATTGATTGATACCCATTCAGTTTTGGC
>JAUQWR010000101.1 GCA_030835065.1 Candidatus Kapaibacterium sp. | reverse complement strand
TGCCGATCAAGGAATTCAAAATGGATTTATGCCACCAAATGGTAGAGGATTAAATCCAATTCTTCAAAACTATTGGAATGCAATTCATCCTCCAATTTTATTTACCGGATATGCTGCAATGACTGTTCCATTTGTTTTTGCTATAACCGGTCTTATCAAAAGAGATTACCATAATTGGATTAAAATTGCAGTTCCATGGACATTGGCTGCTACCGGTATTCTTGGCTTGGGTATAATGCTGGGTGGTTTTTGGGCTTATGAAACATTAGGTTGGGGTGGCTTTTGGGGCTGGGATCCGGTCGAAAACTCTTCGCTCCTACCTTGGCTTACTGCTGTCGCATTAGTCCACACTATGCTTGTTCAAAGAAAAACTAATGGTTTGATTAGAACCAATTTTGTGCTAGCTATTATTTCTTTTGTACTAGTACTTTATGCTACTTTCTTGACTAGAAGTGGTGTTTTGGGTGAGATGTCAGTCCATTCATTTGGCGAACCAGGCAAATTTGTATATTCACTATTGCTTGCTTTCTTGCTTATATTCTTGGGGCTTGGCGTTTTATTTTTAATAATTAGAATAAAAGACATAAGTTCATTTGCATCAAAATTTGATTTCAATCTTGAATCTAGAGAGTTCATGCTCTCTATTGGTTCTCTAATAATTTTAGCGATAACTGTAATAGTTTTTATGGGCACAAGCTGGCCATTATTTGCTGAACTATTAGGAAAAACCAAGTCGAGCGTTGAAATTCAATTTTATAATAAATGGAACTTGCCTTTTGCAATAGGCATATTACAATTAAATGCATTATCCATGTATTTTGCTTGGAAAAAATCCGATTGGGATACAATTTTAAAAAGAACAGCAAAAAGTATAATCATTGCCTGGGCAGCCTCTTTGTTTTTATTCTATCAAGGTGTTACTCAGCTTGAATACTTAATATTAGTTTTTGCTTCCTTCTATTCTGTAATTGTAAATATTGAGTTTATCGTAAAATATGGTATTCGCAATCCGTCTTCAATAGGGGCAATGCTATCACACACAGGTATTTCACTATTAATGCTTGGTGCTCTTGCCAGTTCAGTTTATTCTTCGACCCAACATCTTACTCTTGCATTAGGATCTAGTCAAGAAGTGTTTGGAGTAAAATTGACATTTAAAGAAAAAATACGTGTAGAAAAAGAATTACAAGATAGAGAAAAATATGTTTTCTTGATCGAAGCAGAAAAAGATGGTCAAAAGATGCAACTAAAGCCAGTATTCTATTGGAGTGATTACAATAGCCGTCAAGCACCATTTTTAGAACCAGGAATCCATGAAAAACTTTTTGCCGATTTCTATATTTCTCCAAAAGCTGCACAAACTGTTTTATCTGCACCAACTATGCTCCTTGCTAAAGGTGAAACATATAATCTGCCTGGCGATTCATCCATTAAAGTTACATTGAATGCTTTTGATATGAGCAAAGGAATGGAACTTACTCCAGATGATAAAGTTTTATTAGGCGCTGTTGTTGATATTGCTTTTGCAGACGGCAAAGTTGTTAATGATACCCTATTTTCAAAAATAGATAGGCAATCAAAGACTGGCACTCCGGTTATGAAAAAGATTGAAGGTACAAAATTTAATATTGGATTTAATGAGTTAGTTTCTGGCGATATGATGGCTGGATCTCCTCAAGCTGCTATTGTTGTTACTAGCGACGATGATCCAATGCCAAAAGCACAAGAAATATTTACTTTCGATTTCTCAATTAAACCATTTATCAATTTAGTATGGTTGGGAACAATTCTTACTGTATTAGGATTCATTATTGCTATATTCAGATATAAACGGAATAGTAAGCAAGCCGTCCAAGAATAAAATTTATTTTTTATTTAAGCCATATCATAAGATATGGCTTTTTTTTAAATTATTATTTTATTAATTTATGAAAAATAATTACTAATTAAGGATTATAGAATGAAAAAATTAATTACACTATTGTTTAGTTTATTCGCATTGATTTTAGTTTCATGTAGTGATGATGATAATTCTAACTCACCAACAAACCAAGAGCCTTCATGGTCATATTGTTTGAATACTGAATTTAAAATAAATTCGGCTGCATCTACTAATTTGACCGGACAAATTAATTCGCAGGTTTTTTCTATACAAAGTGATGTTAATAAACGTTTTCATTTAATCGGACAAGATGCTAAAGGAACATTGGATGTTCCATTCGAAAAAAAATTAGGCAAAACGGGACCTTATGTCTGCCTTTGGAGCTACGAAACCAAAAATTTAACTATTGATACTTTATTTACAGAAGTAACTTACTTGACTGATACAGAAGTTGCAGGTACGTTTACTTATAAATCAAATGGTTATATAAAAGAAGGTAGCGGCAAATTTAGAGTTAAATTCTAATACAAAACATTGAATATAAAGGCTTAAAATTGATTTAAGCCTTTTTTATAAAATAATGCTTGCATATACAAATAAACTTTTGTAGATTTGTAACGAAATGAATTGCGATCAATCGACATATTGTAAATGCTTGTACTATGCAGCGAATGCATTGTCAAGAAATATCACAAAAATTGCTGAAGACTCTTTTGCTTCAGTGGATTTAGCCCCTAGTTATGCTTTTATTGTTATGACGGTTAATAAAAATCCTGGAGTAAATGCAGGCGAATTAGCTAAAATTATGATGCTAAAGCCTTCTACAATTACTCGATTAGTAGAAAAATTAGAAAAAAGTTCTTTGATTAAACGTTTTCACGAAGGTAAGCAGGTTCTTATATTTCCTACTAAAACATCAATGGAGCTTGACTCAAAAATTAAAGAGGCTTGGGCTGGTATGTATAATAAGTATGTTGATTTGCTTGGTAAAGAATTTGCCGATAAATTGACTCAAGATGTTTTTAAAGCTGCGAATTTATTAGAATAAATTTTTTTTCATAAATATTTGTATATACAAATAAAGAGTGCTGTAATGAATAAAATTGGAATCTTAGGATCTGGTATTGTTGCTAAAACTTTAGCAATGGGATTCGAAAAACATGGCTACAAGGTTATGATGGGTAGTCGAGATACAAGCAAATTAGTTGAATGGGCAAAAGAATCAGGATTTAATGGAGAATTTGCCTCATTAGATGAAACTGCTGCTTTCGGCGAGTTATTAGTATATGCTGTCAAAGGAACTGTTGCTAAAAGTGCTTTGACTTCGATTAA
>JAUQWR010000100.1 GCA_030835065.1 Candidatus Kapaibacterium sp. | reverse complement strand
TCTAAGTCATTCATCAAATTTGACATAATTCTTTATGATGCTAATGGCAAACCTATTTGGGGTACTACAATAGATAAATTATTACTATCGGACAAAAGTATAATTGATGCAACAAGTTCAAACATTCCAAACTTTAAATCGAACTTAAAAAAATGTATTGAACAAATATTCAATGACAATAGCTTTTGGGATGCCATCGAAAAAAAATAATTTGATTTTATACAAGGCTGATTATTAATAGTCTGAATCTTCATTCCGACCAATTCTTCATTTATTAGTTTTTAATATTTTAGCTTTCTTTAAGACTTTTTTATTAAATTTGCTTTTTGGTTTGTATATAATTTAAGGTAATAACAAAATGGCTTTTAAAATTAACGATACTGTAAGCTGGATTGGAAAAATTGACTGGGAACTACGTAAATTTCATGGTCAACAATTATCTACTTATCGTGGTTCTTCTTATAATGCATACCTTATCAAAGACGAAAAAAATGTAATTATCGATTCAGTTTGGCGTCCTTTTGCAGAAGAGTTTATTGCCAACTTAAAAAAAGAAATAGACTTTGCTAGTATAGATTATGTAGTGGTCAATCATGCAGAACCAGATCATAGCGGTGCTCTGCCTTTCATAATGGATCTTGTAGCTCCTGATACTCCTATAATTTGCACTGCAAATGGGGCTAAGTCCATCAAAGGTTATTATCACAAAGACTGGAACTTTAAAATTGTAAAAAATGGTGAAAAACTTAGCATTGGCTCTAGAGATTTAATCTTTATTGAAGCTCCTATGCTTCATTGGCCCGATACTATGATGACTTATTTGAGCGGCGATAATATTTTGTTTTCCAATGATGTGTTCGGACAGCATTTTGCCTGCGAAGGTATGTATGATGATTTGGTAGATAATTCTGAATTAATGTATGAATCAATTAAGTATTTTGCTAATATTGTTTCTCCATTCAACAAAAAAGTGCTTAAAAAAATGCAGGAATTCAAAGAAATGAATTTACCAATCAACTTGGTTTGCCCTGCTCATGGCGTGATTTGGAGAAAAAATATTGAAACCATTATAAATAAATATGAAGTTTGGGCTAGTTCATACTCCGAAAATCAAGTTACATTGATTTATGATACAATGTATGACAGTACAAGAAAAATGGCAGAAGCTATTGCTTCAGGTATATTAATCGAAAAGCCTGATTTGAATGTAAAATTATTTAACAGCAGCAAGTCAGACAATAGCGATATTATTACTGAAGTATTTCGCTCAAAAGCATTTCTTATTGGCTCTCCAACATATAACAACGGAATATTGAATTCCACTGCTGCTATACTCGAAGAAATTAAAGGAATTGCTCCTGAAAATAAAAAAGCAGCTGTATTCGGTTCTTATGGTTGGAGCCCTGCAAACATTAAAATTATTAGTGAATTTCTGAAAGAAGCATCTATCGAAGTGATTCTCGATGGTGCCAAATCTCAATGGAATCCTGATACTAATGCTTTAGATAAATGCGTCGAATTTGGTAAAGAATTTGCACGCCAAATATAATTATTAATTCATGAGCCTTATATGAGTCAAATAGTAGTTCATAAATACGAAGAGAAATTCAGACAGGAATGGGAGCATTTTGTCGATAATTCTAATAATGGCACAATGTTTCATAAATTAGCTTTTTTGGATTATCATCCTGAAGGCAGATTCAGATTCGATCATTTAATGTTTAGACGCGATGGCGAATTGATTGCTCTATTGCCTGGCGGACTTAAAAATGATGCAACAGTATTCTGGTCGCCAGTGGGAGCCAGCTATGGTTCTATAGTAACTAATGATATTCCATTCGAATTAGCATTAGAAATAGTTGATGCATTCATGGATTATTGCAGAAACAATGGGATTAAAGAAGCATTTTTGATTCCTCCGCCTATTGTCTATTCTAATAATATTTCTCAACATATCGAATATGCAATGCTCTATCGCAAATTTGATTTCGAACTTCACTATATTTCTCATGCTATAGACTTGAAGCATGGCAATGATTTTATGAAACATTTCGACAAAACTGCTCGAAAATCTATTCATAAAATTTTGCGCGAAGGCAAACTTACTATCAAAGAAAGCAACGACTACGAAACATTTAATAGGATTTTGCTCGACAACAAAGCAAAACATAATGCAAAACCAACTCATACTCTGGAAGATATGCTGCGCATACGCGATTTGATGCCAGATAATGTAAGATTGTATATTGTTTATTATAATGATATTCCTATTGCAGGATCTTGGCTGTTCTTATGCAATTCTAATGTCGTATTGTGCTTCTATAATATGCTTTTATACGAATACGAGCACTTAAAGCCAGTATATCTTATTATGTATGAGACTGTTAGATGGTCTATAGAAAATGGTTATAAATGGGTTGATATTGGTGTATCTCAAGATACAAAAGCCGAGGATCCAATGACACCTTCATTGAATTTGATATATTTCAAAGAAAGGTTTGATGCTCGTGGTATTTTGAGAAGTACTTTCCATTTCAAATTCGACTAAATAAGTCATTATCTTATTTGTAGGTAGTTTGATGATTAAAGATTATATATTCGACTTTGTATTTGTTTGCTTTTCTGATTTGAAAACAGATGCAAGGTCGATTAATCTTATTAAGCTGCTCAAGTCTCAGAATAAACGCATTGCGGTCTTTTCCCTTGCTGATAATGGCGGATATGTCGAAGAATCTAATCTTTCACATTTTTACATTCAAAAATCATCTAATCCAAAATCATACCGTCGTTGGTATGATTTTTTGCTTAAAACAAAAGAATTTATCCCAATTAT
>JAUQWR010000099.1 GCA_030835065.1 Candidatus Kapaibacterium sp. | reverse complement strand
AATGAAAATTGCATATTTATCGACTTTTTACCCATTCAGAGGCGGAATAGCTCAATTCAATGCTGCTTTGTATAGAGTTTTTGAAAAAGATCACGACATCAAGGCTTATACTTTTTTCAGGCAATATCCTGAAATGCTATTCCCCGGGCAAACTCAATTTGTGATTGATGGTGATACTGCCGATAAAGTGCCTTCCGAACGAATTCTTGATAGTATCAATCCGTTGGGATATTATAGAGCTGCAAAAAAAATAAAATCCTTCAACCCAGAATTACTTATTACAAAATTTTGGATGCCATTTTTTGCTCCATCACTAGGTACTGTAGCAAAGCAACTCAAATCAGATACTATAAATATTTCTATACTCGACAATGTAATGCCTCATGAAAAACGTCCCGGCGATTTGAAGCTTACAAAATTTTTCCTTAATCAAAACCATGGATATATTGTAATGAGTGATGCAGTAAAGGAAGATTTGCTTAAATTTATCCCCGATGCAAAAGTCGAATTCCATACTCATCCCCTTTATAACCATTTTGGAGAATCAATCCCTGTAAATCAGGCTCGAGATATTTTAAATATTCCATTCGATAAAAAAGTAATTCTATTCTTCGGATTTATTCGCTCATACAAGGGCTTGGATGTATTAATTGAAGCTTTCAAGGATTTACCTGAGGAATACTATTTAGTAATAGCAGGCGAAGTTTATGGCTCTTTTAAAGAATATCAAAATCTTATAGACAAATATAATTTAAACGACAGAGTTGGAACTCATATCAGATATATCAGCGATAGTGAAGTTCCAAAATTCTTTTCTGCGGCTGATGTATGCGTTCTGCCATACAAAACAGCTACTCAAAGCGGTATTGTTGGTATATCTTACCACTTCAACCTTCCAGTTATTGTTACAGACGTTGGTGGGCTCAAAGAAATGATCGAGCCACATAATACAGGTGTAATTGTACCCGAATCCAATAACGAAAAAATTCGCGATGCAATATTAAACTATTTCAACGCGAATCTTAGAGAAAACTTGACAAACAATATTATGAAATATAAAGAAATGGCTTCTTGGGAAAGTATGGCAAAGACTATTATTAATCTTTACCACAAATTGCTATAATTCATCAATACTGTTTATTATTGCTATTCCGCTGCTGGTTCCAATTCTATCAGCACCGGCATCTACCAATTCTTTTGCAAATTCATATGTTTTAATTCCACCTGAAGCTTTTATCTTTGTTTCGGGATTGCAATATTGCCTCATCAACTTTATATCATCGATTGTAGCTCCTGCAGTAGAAAATCCGGTCGATGTTTTAATAAAATCAGCACCAGCATTGCTTACGGCTTTGCATACAATTTTCTTTTCTTCATTATTAAGAAGGCAAGTTTCAACAATTACTTTTAGTATTGCATTTTCATTGTGGCATATATTAGCTAAAGCTCTTATCTCGCTTTCCACAAATGAATAATTTCCATTTTTCATTGCTGCAATATTAATTACCATATCGATTTCTTTTGCACCATCTTTAATTGCTGCTATAGTTTCAGCTTCTTTTATACTTTGCAAATGAGCACCAATTGGAAATCCAACAACTGTGCAAACAAGCGAATCAGATCCTTTTAGAATTTCATAAGCCTGGCTAACGTAGTAAGGCAACACACATACTGAAGCAAACTTATATTCAATAGCTTCTTGACATAATTTTGTAATAATATTTGTATCTGTATCAGGTTTTAGTACCGTATGATCAATCTTACGAGCAAATTCTAATTTCATGTTTATTCTTCCGTCAATTTTGATAAATTTAATGTAAAACTAATTTCTGTGCCTGAATCTTGTAAAGATTTAATATCAATCTTTCCACCATTAATTTCGATAAATGCTTTCACCAAAAACAAACCCAATCCAGAGCCCTTTTCGCTTTCGGTTCCGACACGGGTATTAATAGACTTACCCTCATAAATTGTCTTTAAAATTTCACGAGGAATACCAATTCCTGTATCTGATATTGATACTCTAAGAAAATCATTTTCGACAATTGTCGAAATAGTAATTTTGCCACCACGAGGTGTAAATTTCAAAGCATTTGAAAGCAGATTACGTGTGATAGTAGCAATCATATTATAATCTGCATAAACCATTACATTTTCGTGCTCCAAATATTCTATTGTTATCTCTTTGTTTTGGGCACTTAATGTAACTAAATCTATTGAACTCTGCAAAATATCTTCTATTTCAAAATCAGTAAATTTGGGTTTGAAATCTTCATACTGAGATTTTGCCCAATCCAGTAAGTTTTCTAAAAGTTTGAGAGCTTGTTCGGAAGATGAATACATATTCTTTGCAAATCCAAGCATATCTTCCAC
>JAUQWR010000098.1 GCA_030835065.1 Candidatus Kapaibacterium sp. | reverse complement strand
GGATTGTTATTAATTTTTGCAGCATCAAATACTTTTTGGAGTTCATTTGTTTTTTCCCATTGATAATAATCATCGCCGAAAATACTTTTTTCGAAAAGTTTGGCATAATATGTAGCAAAGCTTTCAGTCAACCATGTGTGTCTATTGTTAAGGTGCGACACATAATTGCCAAACCATTGGTGATTTAGTTCATGCGAATTAACGTTTACATAATTTCGCTGCAACCAAGCAGAATCATTAATAAACATATAATCACCAAAAATAGTAGCGGTTGTAGTTTCCATACCACCAAAAAGGTAATCGGCTACAGGTGCCTGCCTATACGAATTCCAGGGATATTTGATTCCAATTTCATTATCAAAAAAGTCTATCATTAGTTCAGAATATTTATAAGCAGTAGAATATTTGGATTCTTCGTCTGGGTAATACCATAATTCGACAGGACTGCCATTTCTGGTTGTAAAAGTTTTATATTTATATTCGCCAATAGCGAGGCATATAAGGTAAATTACATGAGGTTTGTCTAATTTATAATGCCAGGTGCTTGTTCCGTCTCCATTATCTATAACAGAAAGTCTGTCTCCATTAGAAAAGACTTGATATTTGGAGTCAAAATTGACAATTAATTCGCTTTTTAGAATATCATGTTTTTGGTTAATAAAGGGGATCCAATGCCCGGGACTATGTGCCCAGATTTGTTTCCGTTTAATATTTTTCTTGTCGTTCCAGCCAGTAAAGAATAATTCTGTACTTGGATTTGCTTGATATTTAAAGCTAAGATAATAGACGGAATCAACAATTAATTTCCTGTCTAAATATACAATAGTAGTATTTAGATTTTTCTTAATTATAAGGTCGCGATTATTAAGGAATGCAGCCTTAATTTCAATTTCAGGAGTTTGAAAGATTAATGAATCACAATCAATTCTTAAGGGTTTGAATTCATATTCGACATTTGCATCTACGATTTGTTTATAAGGATCAATTTTTATCCAAGCCTTCAGATTAATAATATCAACAGACATATCAACAGCTTGCTTACCTTTGTCATCAATTAAACAATCATCAGCAAATAAAAAATTAACATTTAAGATAAAAGAAATCAGAATTGTTGTATATATAAACTTATACATATTAAACCCTTAAATTAATATAATAATATAAAAATAAGAAAAAAATCTTAAATTTGAGATTATTGTTTGGAGGCACTTATGAATCTTAGTGAAAAAATCGAATTAAAGAAATATACAAGTCAAATTGCAGAGGTAGCAAAGCAATTAGTAATCAAAGGATGGGCAGAAAGAAATGCAGGTAATATTTCAATTAATATCACTAGCCTTATTGATGAAAAGCACAAAAATTCAATTTCAAACCATAATTTAGATATAGAATGTCCTGAATTGATAGGAAATACTATATTAATCAGTGCCTCAGGTGCAAGAATGAGGGAGATAGCCATCAATCCATTAAACTATCTCTGTGTTGTCTATATCGATTCAGCAAGTTCATATCAGATTTTGTTCAATGGTCGGCACAATGAGTTGATT
>JAUQWR010000097.1 GCA_030835065.1 Candidatus Kapaibacterium sp. | reverse complement strand
AAAATTGTTGATGCTTATATCTATACTAATTGGGATTTGAGCAAAGATAATTTTGAGTTGATTAAAGATGTGAGAAGTCTTAGGCAGCAAAACTTCGAAATTTTATCTCAATTGGTAAAAGAAAATGTTGATAGTGCTGTTACTTGTCTTACTCTTCAAGATATAAACAGAAATTTAAAGCAAGTTGCAGACTTAGCTTTAAATATCGCACAGGAAATTGTGTTTCTTGCCGAAGCAAAGATTGTAAAACATATAAGACCAAATATTCAATTGGTTAATGAAATTGATACAGATACGGATTCCGAAGACTAATCATTTATGGTTGGTTAATCAAATTATTATTAATAATTAAATTAAGAAGACAATATGAAAAGTATTTTTTCAAAAATATTCTTCGGATTCGTGCTAATAGTTGTTCTATTTCTTAGTATGGTATTATACTATACTTTCGAAAACATAAGAGATTACTATATTGGTTCTTTAGTATCTGATATACAGAAATTGAATAGAACAGTAATCAATCAAATTCAGCCACTATATGAAGTGCAGAATCACGAAGAATTAAATAGCGTAGTCAAAAAACTAGCAAAAATAAATAATATAAGAATTACTGTCATTGCAGCAGATGGCAAAGTGATTAGTGATTCTGAAAAAGATGCTTCGAAGATGGAAAATCATGCCGATAGATTTGAAATTATTAAAGCAAAAGAAAATTTAGTGGGCGATACTATAAGATATAGTTATACACTGAACTCAGGTTTGCTCTATGATGCTATAGCCATGCGCAAAGATGGGCAGATTATTGGATTTTCGAGGCTTAGCGTGCCTGTCAATCAAATTGAAGTATTGATTAGCGAAATAAGAAATAAAATAATTACTCTTTCATTGATTGGACTTTTGGTTTCATTTATTCTGATTTATTTATTTACCCGAACAGTGACCAATCCTATCAAGAAACTTGCTTATTCTGCCAATCAAGTTGCCCAAGGCAATTTTAATACAAGAGTATATTTGAACAATAAAGATGAACTGTCTAGTTTGGCAAATAGCTTTAATTCGATGATACAAAAAATCAATCAACTATTTGAGCAGAATTTCAAACAAGCAGACAAGCTTGAGACAATTTTTAAATCAGTAAAAGATGGAATTATTGTGATTGATGAAACAAATCATATTAGTATTTCCAATGATTATTTCAACAAAATGCTTGCAAATGTAGATCAGAAAACGAAATATTTTTGGGAATTAATACCAGATCCATCATTCAAAAAGTTAATAAAAAAGATAGAAAACACAAAGCAGCCACATACTCGTGAAGTTCTTATCAATAGACGGCTCTATCTTGCAAGCGGTTCGTGGATAGATTCAAACAAAGAAATCGTAGTAATACTTAATGATATTGATGAAATTCGTAAAGTAGAAACATTAAAAAAAGATTT
Source organism: Candidatus Kapaibacterium sp. (assembly GCA_030835065.1). Taxonomy (GTDB): domain Bacteria; phylum Bacteroidota; class Ignavibacteria; order Kapaibacteriales; family UBA2268; genus JAUQWR01. The sequence goes on along the minus strand of JAUQWR010000097.1, from coordinate 1,165 downwards.
TATTGCTAATGTATCGCATGAACTTAAAACTCCTCTTACTGCAATAAAAGGATTTATTGAAACAATGGAAGGCGATATCGGCGAGGAAAATGAATATTATCTGAGCATAATTAAACGCCAAACCGACAGGCTGATAAATATTGTGCAAGACTTGCTCCTATTGGCAAAAGTAGAGCATATCAATTCTGATATTAATATCCAGGATGTCAATATTGAAGAAATTACAAATAATACTTTAAAGATATTAGACAGCAAAATAAAAGAAAAAAATCTTGAAGTAATTAAAAATTTATCTGAAGATACTAAGATAATAAAAGCTGATGCATTTATGATAGAGCAAGTATTTATTAATTTAATTGATAATTCAATTAAATATACTGATAGAGGAAGTATAAGTATTAGTTCTTATGTTTCAGAAAATCGGATTGTGATTGAATTTGCAGATACAGGCATAGGAATGCCCGACGACAAGATAGAAAGGATTTTCGAAAGATTTTTCACAATTGATAAGTCTAGATCGAAGAATTTGTCAGGCACCGGTTTGGGTTTGTCTATAGTAAAGCATATTGTTCAGACACATAATGGCTCGATAAGTGTCGATAGTGCAATCGGCAGAGGAACAAAATTTAGAGTGATTCTTCCACAATAATCACTTATTCCTAAGAACGGGGGTTTTCGGCTTTGCTGATGCCCTCGTTTTTTATTTACTCAAAATCAAGTAAAGAATTTATTATAATGATATTAGCCGAAATTTTCGGAAATTTGTTGAATTGAATTAAAGCAAATTTGAAAAGAATATTGCGATTATAATATTTTGAAAATAAATAATGAGTGATTAAAATGATTGTAAATGAATTGCTTAACCCCAATAGTATCGTAGTGATTGGCGGCTCAAATGATCCAGGAAAGCCAGGCGGCAGAATTTTAAAAAATATTATCGATGGCGCCTACGATGGCGAGCTTTTTGTCGTTAATCCAAAAGAAAATGAAGTTCAGGGTCAAAAATGTTTTAAAACCGTCGAAGAACTTCCTCAAGTAGATTTGGCTATTATGGCTATTCCAGCTAAATTATGCGTTGATGCTGTAAAAATTCTTAGCGAAACTAAAGGTACAAAAGCATTTATTATCCTTTCGGCTGGTTTCAGCGAAGTAGGGCACGAAGGTA
>JAUQWR010000096.1 GCA_030835065.1 Candidatus Kapaibacterium sp. | reverse complement strand
CTTTAGCAGCCCAATCGATAGCATCTTCAGCATTGAAAACAACTTTACCACAAGCAGCGCCAGGACCAGCATTCAAACCTTTAGCAACCAATTTGCCTGCATCCAAAGCTTTTTTCTTTTCATTCAAGTCAAATACAGGGCGCAATAATTGGTTTAATTGGTCTGGTTCGATTCTCATCAAAGCATCTTTTGGTTTGATAAGTTTTTCGTTAACCATATCAACAGCAATTTTGATAGCTGCCATAGCTGTTCTCTTACCAACGCGGCATTGTAGCATATATAATTTGCCATTTTGGATTGTGAATTCGATATCGAGCATATCACGATAGTGTTCTTCCAAAATAGCACGGATTTTCATTAATTCATTATATGAACTTAAATCGATATCTTTCAATAATTCAATCTTGTGAGGTGTACGTGTACCAGCAACAACGTCTTCGCCTTGAGCATTCATCAAGAATTCGCCATAGAAGTAGTTATCGCCTGTAGCAGCATCACGAGTAAATGCAACGCCTGTACCTGAATCTTCGCCCAAGTTACCGAATACCATTGCTTGAACGTTTACAGCTGTACCCCAAGCTTCAGGAATATTATTCAATTTACGATAAACTATAGCACGATTATTCATCCAAGAATTAAATACAGCACCAACTGCACCCCAAAGTTGTTCTTTTGGATCATCTGGGAAGTCGCAGCCAGTTCTTTCTTTAATTGCTTGTTTGAATTCTGCAACCAATTCTTTTAAGTCATCAGCAGTCAATTCAACGTCGAGAGTTACACCACGTTCTTTTTTCTTATTGTGAAGAATAACTTCAAAAGGATCTTCTTCATCTTTTGATTGTGGTTTGAGATCTAGAACTACGTCGCCATACATAGCAACAAATCTGCGGTATGAATCATAAGCAAAGCGTGCATTGCCTGTTCTTTCGATCAAGCCGGCAACTGTTGTATCGTTCAAACCAAGATTTAATACTGTATCCATCATGCCAGGCATAGAAGCGCGAGCACCTGAACGAATTGAAAGAAGTAATGGATTTTTTGGATCGCCAAATTTTGCACCCATGTCTTTTTCAATCTTTGTAATTGCTTCTTCTACTTCGTTATATAAGCTCTTTGGATATGTTTTGCCATTTGCATAGAAATATGTACATACTTCGGTTGTTATTGTGAAGCCTGCAGGTACTGGCAAACCCATGTTTACCATTTCGCATAGGTTAGCACCTTTGCCACCTAATAAATTTTTCATATCTGCTTGGCCTTCAGCTTTGCCGCCACCGAAGAAATATACATACTTTTCGGAAGCTTTCTTTGTGTTTTTGTCTTTTGACATGACTTCTCCAGATTAAAATATTTTAATATTAAATTTTGTAAAAATCCATTTTTAATAAGAAACAAATATAATAAAAAAACATGAATCTTTTTTTTGAAATCTATTACGATTATATACCTGTTAATAAATTTTCTTATATTATATCTATTAATTGCATTCTATTGGTATTCGATGAAAGTCTTTTGTAATTTATTTTGTACTAATATGTTTTTTCAATAAATTGATTAAATAACAAAGGAAAATATTATGAATAAGTTTATATATTATTTTTTATTTTTAATTGCATTTACTGAACTCAATGCAGCAGATTTAATCGTATCGGCAAACTCAAAGTATAAATCAATTCAGGAAGCAGCCAAAGACGCATTGCCAGGTGATAATATAATTGTAAGTCCTGCTGTTTATAATGGTGGAATGATGATTAGCAATTTAAAAGGAAGTTCTCAATTGCCAATCTCAATTATTGCTGAAAAATCCTCTGAAGTTATTATTAGAGGTGGTTCTAATGCTTTTCAATTTTCTGATGCCGAATATGTGATTATTAAAGGATTGATATTTGAAGGGCAAACTGGCAACGGACTTAATATTGATGATGCGGGAAACTATTCGTCGCCTACTAAGAATATTAGTATCGATAGTTGTACTTTTAGAAATATGAATGCAAGTGGTAATAACGACCTGCTGAAACTATCGGGATTGGATAGTTTTAAAATCACAAGATGCACATTTTTTAATGGTGCTGCCGGTGGTAGCGGAATTGATATGGTTGGATGTCATTATGGTATTATTAGCAATAATCGATTCGAAAATATGGGCTCTAATGCAATTCAAGCTAAAGGTGGAACTCAGTTTATTACTATTCAAAGCAACTTTTTTAAAAATTGTGGTCAAAGAACTCTTAATCTTGGTGGTAGTACAGGCCTGCAATATTTTAGACCAATAGATGCGAAATTTGAAGCTGCAGATCTTAACGTGTTTTCTAATATTTTTATTGGTTCAGTCTCCCCCATTAATTATGTAGGATCGGTTAGAGTAAAAGTTATTAATAATACAATCATTAATCCAGAAAAATGGGTTATTAGAATTCTTCAAGAGACTGTAGATCCAGATAGATTTTTCAGTTGCGGAGATAATGAATTTTCGAATAATTTAATATATCAGTCTAGCTTAGGAACAGAAACAAATATTGGTCCAAATACCAATCCAAATTCCTTTATTTTTAGAAACAATTTTTGGTTCAATCATCAGCAGTCAAATTGGCAAGGACCGAATATACCGGTTAAAGATAATAGTCAGATAATTAATCAGAATCCATTGTTTATAAACTTAAACCAAGAAAACTTTAACTTATCTCCTTCTAGTCCGGCAAAATCAATAATTAACTATAATAATGCACCAGATAAAGACTATTATTCAAATTTGTATAAAAATCCAAGATCGGCTGGAGCCATCGAATACTTCGGTAATGACGTTTACTTGGAAACAAGTGAAATTGGATTTATTTGCTATAATAATTTACTCGAAATTGTTTTGCCAGAAAGCATACAAATGCTTGATATAGAAATATTTGATCTGAATGCAAATTTAGTTAAACGAGCAACTAATGCAATAAGCAACAATAAAATCATATTAAATATATCAGAATTAAATTCAGCGGTATATTTTGCAAAAATCGGAACAAAAGTAATAAAATTTCGCAAGAATTGATTAAGTTATTGAATTGGAATACTAAATTGGAAAGTACTACCTTTTTCGTATTCGCTATCGACCCAAATTCTGCCTCCATGCTTTTCGACAAATTCTCGGCATAATACTAGACCGAGGCCTGTGCCAATTTCGCCTGATGAACCTAAAGTAGTAATAGTTTCATCGAATTTGAATATTTTGTCGATATTTTCTTTCTTAATACCCATACCATTGTCTTTGACAAAAACAATTACATTTCTATTTTTTGAATCAGGATGAATACCTATTTCAATTAGTCCACCTGCGGGAGTAAATTTTACTGCATTTGAAAGCAAGTTTCTCAATACAGTTTCAATAGAATTTTTATCATAATAAAACTTATATTCTTTATCAATAATTACATTGAGCATTATTTTTTTTGATTCAGCCATAGATTTAAAAATCTTAGTAACTTTATTGATTGATTCATTTAAAGAAAACAGCTCGTAATTCAACTCAATTCTACCTGCTTGAAGTCTAGCCCAATTGAGTAAATTATCTAATAGTTCCAGTGTAACATTTGCAGCTGTATAAAGAGTATTCAAAAGTTTTTCGATATCTTCTTTGGTCATAAGCTGGAAATACTTCATCATAGCTTCCGCAGTATTTCTCATACCACCGATTGGATTTCTCAAATCATGAGCAATTATTGAAAGAAATTTATCTTTAGTTTGATTAGCAATTCTAAGTTCATTTTCTGATTTTGCCAATTTTTCATTTAATAAGGCTAGGTTATTTGCCTCAATTCTAATACTTTCATTTAGTAATTTTAATTTTTGATTAGCACTTTCAATTTTTATTAGGGCATTATTCAATTCGTTTGTTCTATCATTGACTTTTTGTTCCAAGCTTTCGTTTAGCTCTCTTATTTCAATTTCAGCTTTTTTAATATCACTAATATCAATTATTACTCCGATTATACCACTAAAATCTGAATTGTCAGCTTTTAGTGCAAGTTTATGAACAATAACGTCTTTAACTCCTTTTTTTGTAATTACCTGAGTTTCAAATATCTTAATCTGATTGGAAGAAATAGCTTCATTAGCTTTGATTTCGAACAATTGTGCAAGATTTTTAGGCACAATATCGAAAACTTTTTTTCCAATAATTTCAGATTGATTCATATCAAAAAAATCTTCAAAAGCAGAATTGCAAAGCAAGTATTCACCATTCAAATTCTTATAGAAAAATGGTAATGGTATAGCCTCTAGAAGCAACTTATTAAAAGAATCGCTTTGTTCGGCTTTTTTCCTTGCCACAAGATGTCTTTCATTTAGATTCTCTAATTTTTCACGAAATTCTTTTTCTGCAAATAATTTATTCTGAAGTATATTTATTAATGAGATAGTTGAGGCTACAATCAAAATATTTAGAATTACAAAATTCAAACTTATACTAACCAAGGCATCAAGTGTCATCTTATTGACAATACTATTATCAAGCAATTGAAAACCCGACAAAAAGAAAAGTAAAATAAAAACAGTAATATTAGCAAATAAAGTAATATAACCGGCTTTTTGTGAATGAATTATCGCCGAAAAGCAAGAGATGCCAAGCAAATAAACAAGTCCCGGTCCGCTCCAGCCCATGTAATAAATTAATACTAATCCCAAAATAAATAAGGTGCTTAGAAATAATGATATAGAAGTTTTAAGATTTAATTTTTTATTGAAGAATATTAATTGCATAACGATGAAAGCTAATGTATCAACTATTGCTAAAAAGACTAAACTCTCTTTAATGCACATTAATAGACTTGGTAAATATAATAAAAATGATAATGGTACAAGCAAAGACATTATTAAAGAAAATAATCTAGCTCTCCAATAGTTCAAAGTCTCATCTTCACTTATGTTCGAAGTAAACCTATTCAATGAATAGGTTTTGAACTTTTTGATCAATAAATCAAAACCGAACATAATTACCCTATCTATTACTATTAATTAGTAATAACAATAAAATCATATTTAAATGATTAAGCGTAAGAGAAAGGATAATATTGTTTTAAAATTATTAGTATTTATTTTTGGGTTCCAGATGTACAGTTACATAGGCTCTATCAATTTTGAGTTTAATTGTTTCTTCAATTAAATGAATAAGATCGTGGGAAGTTTGAAAACTCATGTCTGGTTCGACTTCAGCAACAACCTCAATAAAAATATCTGCACCAGATTGTCTTACTTTGATAGAATATACACTAATCACTTGAGGAATATTGAAAATAATTCCATTAATTTTTTCAATAATTCCATCAGGAGCTTTATCTAATAAAACATCGATCGACTTTTTGCCTAATTTATATGAAACAAAAATAACAATAACAGCGACACACAAAGCAGCAATAGCATCAGCAAGGTAGAAACCGAAATTAGAGCAAATCAATCCAAGTAATACAACAGCCGAACTCCAAATATCAGTCGAGAAATGAAGAGCATCTGCTTCTAAGGCTTGGCTATTATATTTTATTGCAGCTTTTTTTAGAGCTCTCGATCGCCAAATGTCTATACAAATTGAAGAAATTACAACAATATAGCTCCAATAAGTAACCTGAATGAAGTAATTTCCATGAAAAATTCTTTCAATCGCTTCATAAATAATCCAGACACATGTAATTAAAAG
>JAUQWR010000095.1 GCA_030835065.1 Candidatus Kapaibacterium sp. | reverse complement strand
AATTTTTGAATTTTAGTATATTTTTTTGAAATTAAATGATTAAAACCATTTTTTAATAATAAAAAAGAAGCAGTCCTTTTGGGACTGCCTCATGATATTAAGATAACTACAAGGGGAATGTTATCTGAGTGTTCAAACGTTTAGTTTGAAATTTTTATAAACTTTTTTTCATATCTTCCAAAAATTGAACTTACTTGTACAAAGTAAATACCATCAGGAGAAATATTTCCTGAATAATCTTTGGTGTTCCAATTAAATATTGTATTTCCATTGGCTAAGTAACCTTTGTAAATATCAAAAACTTTTTCAGCATTAATATTGAAAATTGAAATTTCGTAATAACCCGGATTATCAATTTGCAGATTAATATTGGCAAAATTGATAATAGGATTAGGTGAAATGTCAAATATAGAACTTAATTTGTCAGTATTGATACTAAGTCCAATATCGATATTTTGGGCTATAGGAGTAGCTTTCATTTTAATGAAATTACCAATACCATTAGGATATCTTCCGTAGCTAATATCATCGGCAGAAGAGGGGAAGCTGATAGAATCAATAATAGTGTTATTATTAGCATCATTATTTACCAGCATTACAAATTCTCCATCCGCAGATAATTTGAAATTTGTATGTATGCCATTTGGATTATCTTTTGAATCTTCATCAGCATAAATAATTAAATAATCATTAGCTTTAATAATAGTATTATCAGGAAACTGCCATTTTTTAGGATTATCAATTTTATCAGTTAAATAATGCCCTGTCAAATCATAGTCTTGGTTACTTAAATTAAAAAGCTCTATCCAATCCTCATAGTCGCCTTGAGGATCAGCAATTACGGTTTTATTGGCAGGGCTGATTTCATTAATCACGATAGTTTTTGTTTCTTGTGCTTTAGGCTCTACTTGATAGAAATACACATCATGTTCAGCACCTTCAGGACTAAATGAAACGCTATTATAAGAGTTAGCAGAGCGTGCTTCAATGTAATATCTGACGTAAGAACCAATCTCAAATTCAGGTATAGAAGCTCCGAAAATACCGTCGTTTGGCTGCATATCATTATGATTGCCATCGTCAAACATTTCCGTATATTCGAAACTTCCCATCAAACCTGAACCGTAGTAAAGCAATACTTTGTTGATACCATCATTACATATAACTTTTGCTTGAATATTAACTTTTTCAATTGATTTTGGATTTTTATTTAATCCAAATGAACTTGTAAAATTAACATCAGAAATAACAGGTGCTGAAGCAGCAATCATTGTATTTTTCAATAAAAAAGTTTTTCTATTTTTTATGAAATTTTTAATTTCATTCAATGCACTTGTATATTGAGTATTAGAATACAGCTTCTTAGTATCAGCCGTAACTTCGTTTTTAATCAAAGCATCATATTTATCAACTAGTGCGATAGCATATTCATCACTCATATAATTATTGATAATTGATTTAATATGAGCAACATATCTTTGTTTTAATTGAGGATTGGCTAAAAGCTTATTGACTAAAGGATATTTAGTATCGGATTCTTTTAAAAAAGGTGACCAAGAAACATCTTTAGTGAGAAAAGTTGAGTTAGCATCATATTGAATAGGAGTAAGCCTTGATGTTTCGACATCATAATAAACATAATAGTCCATTCCACCTTTATTGATATAACTATCATCATCAGTAAAAATGATTTCGTTTGCCAGATGCCAAAGAGCACGGTCAACATCTACATATAATTTTAAAGAATCATACAAATTGTCTGTTCCAAGTTTATTCAATTTTTCACAAGAAGTAGCAAGCGCTTGCCAAGGGTCTTCCATATCAGAGGATTTCAAAGTGTAATAGCTTGAATAAACTAATGGGTTATCGCTTAAATAGTTTAATGAACAGAATCCGGCACCAAAACCACCGCCAGGAGGCATACCGGGAGCACCACCTCCTCCACCGATATTAGCAGTCGATGTGTCGGGTTTTTCGGCTCTCCAATTTGCTCCATCATTGCTTAGGAACCATTCTTCATAGAAATCTTTATTTAGTTGTTGAACATTGGCATAAATGCCCCAGCTTACTCCGTTGATATATAATTTTACAAAATTTGCTTTTGCTGAAGGAATTGTATTTGATGTAATTGTATTGTATAATACTTCTCTCATCATTGAAGCATCTTCGAAACAATTCAATAAGTTAAGAGATTTATAAGATTCAATTTTTTGATCGGGATTTTCGTAATCAATCGAAATATTGAAAGATTTTTTTTGAGAGTTTTTTGCCATTTGGTAAGAAGTCTGCCCTCTAAATCTCACTCCAACATTTGAGTAATTAATACCGTTATAAGTCAAATCAGCAGGTATTTCAGTTTTGGATTGATAATTTGCTGTCAGTAAGTTCCAATAATTAGATTGTTTAAACTCCAAATAAATACTTGGAATAGAATCTAAAGTATATAGACTACTCAAATTATACCATCTTTGAACAATTTGCCTGCCGTCATTTGTTTTCTTCATTGATTCGGGCATTGATTTAGAATAAGCATTAAAGCTTATACATATGATGCAAAATGCCGAAGCAATTAATATTTTCAAACTTGTTTGTTTCATAAGTCTCCCAAATTAAATAGTAATTTTATTTAACTTGGACGTTATCAATTACTCGATTTCTTCAATTTTTTTTTTACTTATCATTATATTATGAAAAATGAATTAATCGTATCAAATGTTACAAAATGAATATAAAATAATTTGATTTGTATTATTAAGCTAAATAAATAAGCCTCTGTAGAGAATTGATAGCTACAGAGGCTTAAATAAATTAATTTAAAGAATTATTTTTTAATTATTAGTTTTTGTGTCTGAGTAACTTTCCCATTGGATAGATGAATGAAATATAGCCCATTCATCAGTTTACTTGTATCAAAAATAAAGTCGTGCATACCTGCATTCATTGGTTTCGAGTCATATATATTAGCTATTTCTCTACCAATCTCATCAACAATGCTAAGTTTGATTTTTGGTTCATCATTATTGAGGCTAAACCTAATCATTGTGCTGTTTGTAGCAGGATTTGGTATGGCGTTCAATAATTTTATTATAGAAACTTCAGATTTGCCAGGAACAACAGAAGTAATTTCTTGTTTGATTTCCAAAGTTCCCATACTTACAGCTTCATTATCTGTATTGAATGTACTATAATCGATTAGAATTGAATTATTTTCTTCTGGAATAATAGTAACATAAATCGGGAATACACTTACTCCACTTGGTATCGGGAAGATTAGATTCTTACCTTCATCAGATGCATCAGACATCAAGTTATAGCTACCATCATCAAGTTTGAATGCTTTAAGTTTTATTTCTTGTGATGAAGAATTTGGTCCTGTTGCAATGATTTTACCTGATTTAGCTCTCAAAGTAACAGTGCTAATGCTATCTTTACCTTTATTTGCATTTTCGAATACAATTGCATAGGTTTTTGCAAGCTCGAGCATATCGTCGCCGGAACTTGAAAGAATATCGCCACCAATGGTTCCTGGCACTTTCGACTTGATATCAATTTCACCTTTCATTGTGTCTTGTATTGAGCCTATCAAATAATCCAATTCGAGTTTATTAATCCATGTTCTAAATTCTGCACTATTATTGAATTCCAAGTCAAATACCAGATTAGAACCGGGAGCAAGTACACCTGAAGACTTCATTCCATTTCCATCAATAATTCCTACAGACCAAGAGCTGGAATTAGGTTTTAATGAGCTAAGACCCACTCCGACACCTGCGCTTAGTTTAACTGATGTTAGAGTAATTCCTGCAGTGAATTCATCTTCTGCTGGATTATTAATATACAATTTGCCTTTAGTTTGAGATTCCATTGCAATAAGTGCAAATGGTGAATCTTCAGACTGAATAATATCTGTTCCTTTACCGATTACTTTAGACCAATCGTGATCTATTCTGATAGGAGTCCATTTACGAATTATTTCGTAGCAAACCAAAGTATCGCAGGTATTGCATTTGCAATCTGTAAATGTATATCTAATACAGAATTTGACTGACTGTACACATCCTTTTGGAGGAGAATTTGGAATATTAAGATACATATTCAAATTCTTGGCTTGAAGTGGTGGGCAGTTTAGATTTGTCCATATAATTTCGTTTGTACCAATACCGGTAGTAAGTAATGGATTTAGATTAGTCCAAACTATTGAAGTTGATGGAGTATATGTTGTGCTGGAGCCGTTTTTGCAAGTTTGATTTATTGTTGCACTTACGACTGTTGCTTTTACTTTCATTATATTTGTACCAGAAACTGTA
>JAUQWR010000094.1 GCA_030835065.1 Candidatus Kapaibacterium sp. | reverse complement strand
CAATCTGCCGGATCATTAATAGACGTGCTCGACGAAACTTGTACTGCTATGGGTGCAAGACTGCTTAAGAAATGGATAAGTCGTCCATTAAATAATATCCAGATGATACATAAGAGATTGAATTCGGTCGAGGCTTTGTTCAACAATCCAAAACAATTGTCAAATCTGAGAATTATTCTTAAAAGCATTGACGACCTGGAAAGATTGGCATCAAAAATAGCCTCAAATAGAGCAAATCCAAGAGATATTGTATCGTTAAAAAATAGTTTGGCGCAGATTCCTTCAATCAAAACCGATTTGCATTCTTTGAAAAACGAAGCTCTTAAAGAGCTTGCCGATAAGCTTACTGAACTAAAAGATTTAATTGATTTGATATCCAATGCTATTATTGATGAGCCATCTATTCAGGTTGGTTCTGGAAATATATTCAAACAAGGGTATAATGCCGAGCTGGATGAATATATCTTAGCTAAATATTCCGGAAAAAAATGGATTTCTGATTTTCAGGAGTCTGAAAGAGAAAAGTCGGGTATTAACACATTAAAAATTGGTTTTAATAATGTTTTTGGCTACTACATTGAAATAACAAGAGTTCATTCGGCAAAAGTGCCAGAATATTATCAGCGCAAACAAACTTTGGCTAATGCAGAAAGATATACTACTCCGGAACTTAAAGTTTTTGAAGAAAAAATATTGAATGCCGAAGAAAAGATATCATTACTCGAATCTAATTTAATTGCTGATATTAGGTTGAAAATTGCCGAATTTATTTCCGAAATTCAATCAAATTCACTTTATTTAGCTTCATTGGATTGTCTTCAGTCATTTGCTCATGTTTCGAAAGAGAATAATTATATAAAACCAATTATTGATGAATCTTTTGAAATGAAAATTGTAGATGGACGCCATCCTGTCGTAGAAAAAACTTTATCCGTAGGTGAGAAATATACTCCAAACTCATGCAAATTTGATGACGAATCGGGTATGGTGCATATAATAACCGGACCAAATATGGCTGGCAAATCGTGTTATTTGCGCCAAACAGCATTGATAGTATTGCTTGGGCAGATTGGATGTTTTGTACCTGCAAAATCAGCAGAATTTGGTGTAGTAGATAGAATATTTACTCGAGTGGGAGCCCAAGATAATATACGGACCGGCGAGAGTACATTTTTGGTGGAAATGCAAGAAGCTGCAAATATTTTGAATAATGCCAGCGAGCGTAGTTTGATTTTGCTTGATGAAGTGGGGCGTGGCACTGCAACATTTGATGGTATTTCTATTGCCTGGTCTATTGCCGAATATATTCATGATAAAATTAATGCTAAAACATTGTTTGCTACGCATTATCATGAATTAAATGATATGGAATCCAAATATGATAAGATTAAAAATTACAGAGTTGATGTAATCGAATCAGGCAAAAATATAATATTTACTCATAAAGTAAGCCAAGGTTCGAGCGACCATTCTTTTGGAATACATGTAGCAAAAATGGCAGGATTGCCCTACGACGTTATCGAAAAAGCAAACAGTATAATGGAAAGTTTCGAAAAGGATGGGGAAAGCAGCAGAAACATAAGCAAGCCTGATACATCCAAAATAGAAGTAAAAAAGAAATCAGATGTAGAGCAATTGTCAATATTCGAATTCAGAGATGATTCGCTTAGGGAACGAATCAACGAATTGAACATTGACAATATTACGCCAGTTCAGGCTTTACAAATATTAGCAGATTTGAAAGCTGAAACGCGCGGAAGAAAGAAGAAAAATTAATAACCGAGATGTTTTAGAATTGTAGGGTTAGAGCGCCATTTATCTCTAACTTTAATAAATAATTCTAAATATACAGGCATATCGAGGTGATCTTCGATTTTCATTCTGGACTTTTCGCCAATAGTTTTGAGCATAGCACCGCCTTTGCCGATAATAATCCCTTTTTGAGTGGCTCTTTCCACATAAACTTCGGCAGAAATATACCATTTGCCTTCTTCTCTTTCTTTAAATTCTACAATATTAACATCTGTAGAATATGGCAATTCTTCTTCAAGAAGCTCAAAAATAGTTTCTCTAATCATTTCAGAGACAAAAAATCTTTGGGTTTGAGTGCTGAGAAGTTCATCATCATAGAAAAAAGGACCTTCGGGCAGCAGTTTAATCAAATTATCAATAAGTTTGCGGGCATCCTCTTCTTCTAAAGCAGAAATAGGAATAATATCTGTAAATAATTTTGTTTCGTGAAGATATTGAATTGCAGGCAAAAGCATTTTTTTGTCTTTAATTAAATCAATTTTATTTAAAAGTGCAATACTTGGCTTGCCCGCATTTTTAAGCATTTCAAAAAACTTGGATGGAAAATATGATCTGCTCAAATCATATTTACTCATATCAACTAAAACAACAATAGCATCGGATTCGGCAACAGACTCATCGACATAACGCATCATGGTTGCATGCATCTCATACTTAGGTTTTAGCAAACCAGGAGTATCCAAAAAGACAATCTGATTAGATTTGTCTGAATAAATACCAAGAACTCTTTTGCGAGTAGTTTGAGGTTTTGGAGTTACAATAGAGAGTTTAGCACCGACGAGCGTGTTCATCAAAGTCGATTTGCCGGCATTGGGCTTTCCAATAATAGCCACATAGCCGGCACGAGTATTCTGTTCGTTAATTTCCATTTGCTTCTGCATTAACTTCAGTATCTTTAGTCTTTTTTGAGAAAAATTTCAAAATACCAAGAGGTATAATAACACAGTAGCCAATAATAAGCAACAAAGGAGCAACAGTAACAGCCAATGGATTGTTCCATTTCCCATCAATTGCAGCCGGTTCGTTAGAAATACCAGTGGTCATCAATAAATAACCAAGTATAACAACAGCTATACCAATGCCTACAAACATTAAGTCTTTTTTATTTAAAGGAAATTCCCAAACAACACTAGCTTTCTTTTTAGAAATCGTGCTTGGTCTTTTAATTTCTTTCGACATAAAATAAATCCTTTCATTAATACAATCTTCAAATTTAAGTATTTGTTAATAGTTATTCAAATAGTTTTTAAAAAAAAAGAAAATATCTTTAAATGTTAAATAATAATCTTATCACAATTGAAAAAAAAAGCTATTTTTGTTTTTTTAGTTTTAGCGAAAAAAGTAAAAATGACAAAAGCAGATAAATATATAAAAGTATTGGATATGGCAGAGCATCCCGAAGGAGGATGGTATAAAGAGATATATAAATCTGCCGAAACAATAGAATCTGAATCATTGCCAATAAGATATTCGGGCAAAAGGCATTTTTCCAGCTCGATTTATTTCTTGCTCAAAGCAGGAGAAAAATCAAAATTTCATAAGTTAAAATCTGATGAAATATGGTATTTTCACGACGGTTCGCCGTTGATACTTCTCTATATAGATTTGGAAGGAAATCTTCA
>JAUQWR010000093.1 GCA_030835065.1 Candidatus Kapaibacterium sp. | reverse complement strand
AAATAAATATTTTTGAAAGCAAGTCTGCTTGTTTAGGCGCATTTCTATCTAATTCATCAAAAATTGTAGCCAGGCTTTTCTCATCATGGATTATTGATTTTGGTATTCTATAAGCTTTTATAATTTTTTCTTTTACTTGTTTTTCAATTACTCTTTCGCAAAAAATTATACCTGCTTCTTCTAAAGCATTTACTTGAGCAGAAACTGAATCGACTCCCAACCTTTGCTCCAGATAGCCAAGAGTAATCGGACCGCTGTGTTCCATTAATTCTTTTAGCAACAAATACCTTTTGGGAGCTCTTTTATTCAATTGCTCAAGCTCTTCTTTATTTAATACTTTCTGAATAGATATTTTTAATACACTTTGCGGAGACATACCTTGAGGCAATGCTGCTTTTAGAGCTTCGCCATAAGAACAAAAATAATAATCCGAAATCCATTTGCAAAGCCTAAGCATATTATCATCAAATACTGGTTTTTCGTCGAGCAATTCAATGACATTTTTTATATTGAAATTAGTCTCGATAGTATCGTCAAAATCAACAATAATCCCAGTCAAGCTCCTTTTGCCAAAAGGAACTAAAGCTCTTCTTCCAATCAGACTTGAATCCTTCGAATCAAAATCCAGATTATATGAAAACAAATTATCTGAAGCAATCGGAAGCGCTATTTTTATTTTAATATTCATTATTATCTTAAAATTAATTAAGTTTAAAATCGTAAAATACACAGGTTTCAATAATAATAATAATCATTGAATCTTGCAAACAATGAAAGGAAAGTTTGGAATGAGACAGATGAAAAAATTTGCAATCGGTTTAGTTTTTATTTTTACAGCATTTTCTGCTCAGGCTTGCAGCTGCAGCGAAAAGGATATGGCAAGTGTATATACCGAATCCAATACAAGTTCGGCTGTCAATCAAAATGATATATCAAGCTCGAGACAAAATGCAATTACTCGTGCCGTTCAAAAATGCTCTCCGGCAGTGGTTGGTATCAACGTTACCGAAATGCGTCAAGTTACTTATAGAGATCCATTTTTTGATAGTCCTTTTGGCGACGACCCTATTTTCGAACGTTTCCGCAGAATGTTTGGTGGTGGCGATCGAACAAGAAAATATAAAGTACAGGGCCTGGGTTCGGGTTATATAATTTCTTCTGATGGTTATATTCTTACAAATCATCACGTAGCCGGAAATGCAAGCAAAATTGTTGTAACTCTATCCGGTGGCGAAAAATATGATGCCGAAATTATTGGCAGCGATATGGCAAGCGATGTTGCATTATTAAAAATAAATGCAAAAAATTTACCATTCCTTACTTTGGGCAACTCCGATAATGTGCTCGTTGGCGAATGGTCTATTGCTTTTGGCAATCCTTTTGGACTTTTCGATAAAAATGCCAAACCAACTGTTACTGTTGGCGTCGTTTCTAATATTGGTGTCAATTTTGTTCAGGAAGACAATCCTAATTTTCGTGTTTATAAAGGAATGATCCAAACTGATGCTGCTATCAGCTCTGGTAATAGTGGAGGTCCTTTAGTAAATTCTCTCGGCGAAGTAATTGGTATGAATACAGTTATTTTTTCGACTGCCCAGTCTAACCAAGGTGCTGGAAGTATTGGCATTGGATTTGCTATCCCAATTAATCGTGTCAAGTATATTGTTGACAAACTTAAAAAAGATAAAAAGATTGACAGAGACTTCTATGTAGGTAT
>JAUQWR010000092.1 GCA_030835065.1 Candidatus Kapaibacterium sp. | reverse complement strand
ATTTCGGGACGTGGTCTCGGGCATACCGGTGGCACAATAGACAAACTTGAATCAGTGATAGGATTTAAAACATCACTGAGCAATGATGAAATGCACAAACAAATAAGAGATTTGAAAGCTTTTATTGTGGCTCAAACTGCTGATATTGCTCCTGCTGATAAAATATTATACTCTATCAGAGATATTACTGCTACTGTAGAATCAATCGGACTCATTACTGCATCAATCCTTAGCAAAAAAATGGCTGAAGGACTAAATGCTCTGATTATTGATATGAAAGTTGGTAATGGTGCATTTATGCAAACTTATGATGCCGCTAAAGAATTAGCAGACTCAATGGAAAATGTTGCAAAACATGCAGATATCAAATTTAAAGTTTGTTATTCTAACATGGACAAACCCTTAGGTAGATTTGCTGGAAATTGGCTGGAAATGCTCGAAACCGAACAAGCACTTTCAGGCTCTGCTCCGAAAGATTTGATGGATAATACTAAGCATTTGTGCAATGAATTGCTGGTTCTTGCAGGTATTTGCAACGATATTTATGCTGCTGACAGGCTGGTTAGCGATACGATTTCCAGTGGTCGTGCGCTTAATAATTTCTATAAATTTATTGAATATCAGGGCGGAGACTGGAATGCTTCTAAAGCTAAATATTTAGATATTCCTACTCATTCGGTTTTGGCTCCTTGCTCTGGTGTTATTAAGCAAATGGATACTTTAAGAATTGGTCTTGCCAATGTAGAATTAGGTGCAGGCAGGAAAAATCAAAATGATATTATTGATTTTAGTGCCGGTATGGAGTTTTTCAAAAAAACTTCTGAAAAAGTATCCGAAGGTGAAGAGATTGTTAGACTTTATGGATCTAATCCAGATTTATTCTCAAGAATCGAACAAAAGGTATTAAACGCTTATTTGATTGAATAATCATGACTTAAATAAATTGGGAGTGCTATGAAAAAATTGTTACTTGTTATGTTTTTTTGCTTGTTCAATTTACCAATTATTGCCGAAGAAATAGAATTTGGCTATGATAATGGTGAAGTACAAGGCATACAATTCAATTCTTCACGCAATCGATGGGAAGAATCTGTCGTTCTTCAGCCTGCAGGTCCTTGCAAAATAAATAAAATTAAGATTTATTTTGATGGAAGCAACAAAGTAAAAGACACAATTTATATCGCAGGTATGCCTACTGCCGGCAATTTATATCCTACTGAATTTATTTGGTCTTTCAACTTACTTGCCCCTCCTATTCCCTTCGAATACGATGGAGTGCCTGGTTGGAAAGAATTTGATATTAGTGTTTTAAAATTAAAATCTGATGGATTCGATAAAATTGTTATACAACATATTATGAAACCAAGCGGTCCTTGGTTTGTCAGTGATAACAATGGAAAAAATGGAATTCTTTCGTGGATTTGCGATGTTTGGACAGCTAATCCAAATTTTTATGACATAGAAGGTACATTGCATTATCCTATCAATGGCGATTTTATGGTTAGGCTAGCAATTGAATATGACTACCCAATTGGCAATACCTCAGATAATCCTCCAATTCCAACATTAGTAAAAACGACTAATTTCCCTGAAAGCAATAATATCAGTGTTGCAGATTGGAATGGCGACGGTTGGGATGATTTAGGTGTCGGCTCTGCGTTTTATATTAACAACAAAGATGGAAGTTTCAGCAAAGCAAATCTTCAAATGCCTCAGGGTTTTGCTGCACAGCAATGGGCTGATATTGATAACGACGGCGATCTTGACTTCTATGGCGTTAGCCCTGCTAATGTTTTTTTCGATAGAAGATTTCAAAACAATCTTGATGCAATATTTCTTAATAATGGGAATTCCACTTTCACCAGACTAAATCCAAAAGAACCTTTTAATACTCCTTATCCGGATCCTGTCAAAGATTTTAAATTAAGTGGATCTGGCAATCAGGATTCATTGTTCAATCCTTATGGTACTTGCACTCCTGTCTGGTTTGATTTTAATCAGGATGGAAAACTTGATTTATACATTGCCAATAGACGTATCGAAACTGGTTCCGGTGAATTTAACTGCCCTGACGAGCTTTGGTACCAATCAGATAATCTGAAATTCGATCTTATTAGCGATGTTGTCGGATTGAGATTGAGCGAAGCTTATGGCACTCAAATCGGTAATTATTACGACTGCTATGGTGCATCTGCAGTTGATTACAACAACGACAATCGACAAGACATTTATGTGGCTACTTATAGACTGGCTCCAGATATGTTATTCAAAAACAATCCGGATCAAACATTTAGTGATGAAGCAAAAAACACTGGTGTTTGTGGCAATCCTACTGCTGCTCCTTACTATTTTGGTCATGGTATGGGCAGTGATTGGGCTGATTTCGATAATGATGGCGATATCGATTTATGTGTTGGCAATCTTGCTCATACTGACTCAAGAGGAAGTTTCTCCAATCCTTCGCTTATCTTTAAAAATCAAGGTGCTCCAAATTATAAATTCACTGAAGTTCATAAAGAAATGGGTTTGAAATTTCATGAAGGCAACGCTGGTGCTTGCTGGGCTGATATTGATCTTGATGGTTTTCAAGATTTATGGCATGGCAAATATGATGGCGGTATGGGCACTTTTTATATAAATTCTGCAGATCCAAATTTTAAACTAATAGATATTACCTGGTCTTCAAATTGCGTTATCCAAAATCCTTGGAATGGAGTAAGACTTGATTACGATCATGATGGCGATATCGATTTTATCATCAGTAACACTCTTGTTAGAAAT
>JAUQWR010000091.1 GCA_030835065.1 Candidatus Kapaibacterium sp. | reverse complement strand
CATCAACTGTAGCTCTTACTTTCCAGAAATATTTCATATTCGGAGCTAAATTCAACTCTTCAGTAGTAGTGGATGTTAAGTTTGTTTGACTTGTAATAATATTTGTAAAAGCATTATCAGCAGCCAAAACAAATTCATATTTGGCATTTTCTTCTATCGGCTTCCAGCTCAATTTTAATTTTCTTTTTACTTGACTACTAGAATTTGCTGGAAACTCAAGTAAAGTTTTCATTGCCAAATAATCCTTTGAAGTTGTAAATTCAATTTCATTTGAATAGCTTGTATCAGATGCATTAATAGCAAAGGCTCTAATATAGTATTTTGTGTTCGGTTTAAGATTTAATACATTTGATTGATACTTACCTAAGCCACTTGTTTCTACAATAACAATATTATTTGCATTTTCAATTCTTGGTGAAGAATTTATATCCAAAACAAATCCTTTTTTGGCAATCAAAGAGCCGCCAGTTTTGCTAATATTTGCTGATGCTATTACAGATTTTGATTTTATTTCAATCAATTCCAAAGATTCTACAGAAGCCGGAATTTCTTCTACATATACAATTCCAAAAGGATCGGCTAAGTCATTGCTTGGATCCAAATCAAGTTGAGATCCCTCAGTAATATTATAGTTAATTACAAGCATATCAGGAGATGGCTTAGTAAAAGGATAGTGAGTTTCGATTGCAGATTCACTTTTTGTCATATAACCTGTAGGAAGCAACCAATTCCAGTCGCCATTTTTATCTACTTTGCGAAGTCTTGGAGCACAATTTAAGAACTGACAAGCATTGATATTCAAATTTTTTACTTTAATTTCAATTCTTGCAATTGCATTTTTAGGAAGATTAGCCGAAGAAATAGTAAATTTATAAGCACCAAAAGGATAATGCAATTTCATCGATTCAAGACTATCAATAGTATACCTTTCTATCGATTTAAAAGGTATTTCTTTATTACCATAAAACGCACTAATTTCGACGTCTCCATTTTCTGTTGCAAAAAATGGTTTACTTGTTCCTACAAATTGAGCAACAGCACCATCGGCACCTACTGCATAACCTGAATTAATATTTTTCATCCAGATGGAATTTAAAGATTTAATACCTGGTAAATTTATATTAGACATTTCCCAAGTTTTGCCTCCATCGGTAGTTTGAGCATAAGAATTATTTCCAACTAACCAACCATGAAGCTCGTCTACAAAATAAATTGAATTATAATTGCCTTCTGTAAAATATTCATAGTTCCAGTTTGCACCGCTATTAGTTGTTTTTAAAATATAATTATCAGCAAGAATCCAACCATATTTTGAATTAAAAAAATGAATATCCTTCAGGTTATTATCTTTTGCTAAATTAATATAACTCCAAGTATTACCGGCATTGCTAGTCTTATAAAAAGTACCATTATCCCCAACAACCCATCCATTTAATTCATCAATAAAGCATATATCTCTAAGGTTATTCAATGTATCTACACTCTGTTTTGTCCAGCTCGAGCCACCATCATTAGACTTATATAAAAACTTTGAATCCACAAAAGCCCAAGCAGTAGATTTATTCATAAAATAT
>JAUQWR010000012.1 GCA_030835065.1 Candidatus Kapaibacterium sp. | reverse complement strand
GACATTTTAGGCAAAAAATAAAATTTATCAGCATCAATATATAGTGTATTATCAAAATTATGGAATTTTGTGGCATCTATATAAGATTCTTCAAAAACTTGTGCTATAAGAGTTTTGTCGTAATCAGGTTTGCTCAAATCAAATCTATAAAACATATAATTATTATTATCAGGATCTTTACATTGAATAAATGTTTTCGAATTTTTTGAACACACGTTTTGAACTTCATCATTAGCAAATTTAAATTCTTTTATATCATTATCTTTTCTGAAAATCAAATTATGTTTCCCAAGTATTACATCACAATCATCATTATTTCTTACAAGTATACCATTCACAGCATTTTCTATAGATAGCTTAGGATCTATTTCCACACTTTTATAATAGAATAATTCACCTGTTTCAATATTTATTTTCGAAATATATTCTTCTATTTCTTTCAATAGATTTGGCTTATACGGATATACTTCACCCGAGCAAACAATAGTTAAAGCCTTATCATCCAATTTTAGTGGCACAGCATAAGCGCTACTTGCTTGAATACCTTTGTAATTAATTTCGTCATAAAAAAATGTTTTTTGTTTTATATATGGATTTTCACCGACCATAGGGAACATAACTACAGGATTGCTTGCAAAAGCAAGTCTCACAACACCAAAAGCCAATCCTAATGCAATATCTTCACCAATAGACATGTTAGTGTTTTTTGCTACATATTTTTTAGTGTATTTGAATAGTTTTGTTTTCCATAATATTTTATTAGTGAATTTTTCAACTTTAGCAACATATGATACATATTCATTATTATCATAAATAAACAACAGAAAGCTTTTTTTATCTTTTGTTTCTTTAACATTTTCGATAATTCCAGGCAAAGAATTGCAGAATGTCTCAATTAACTTTGTTTGAGAAGCAACATCATAGATAGTTTGGGATCCTTTATCAGATATTAAGAAATAAAAAGTACTATCAACAACCAAAGGAGTGCAATAATCATAATCTACCGGGTCATTTATAATGAATGTATTTTTACCAGTTTTAAAATCAAATAGAGCTACACTATCTTTAAGCATATAAACTGCTTTACTATCAAACATATGGAAATATTTATTGAACCTGGAACTAAACTCAATTTCTTGTAGTCTCCAGAGATAATCTACTTTTCTTTCTTTTACATTTAAAAAAATGATAGCATCTTGCGCAGCAATAGCATACATGTCATTTTCAAAACAAATAGTAATATTACTAAAATCTCCAAATATAGAATATACAAGTTTTTTATTTATCAAGTCAATAATTTCTATTCCTCTGTAAGAATTATATATCACAAAATTGTTATCAAGATATGGTCGACAATCACTATAAGCGGCTATTTCTCCCTTAAACTCCAGTTCTTTCCAATTATTAAATTTTGAAGGTATTTGAATTATCGGTTTGCCGGTTTTAGCATCGACAAAATCATAGGATTGTTCGCCATGAAAATAGAAAGTGCTATCGTCCACAAAAGTAAAATATTTACTCAACTCTTCCTTTGGAATCTTTAGATTTTTCTTCCAAAGTACAGTTGTATCTTGAGTATTAAGAAAGGTTAGTTTATAATCGTCCTCTGCTTCTACCAAATATGACAGAACAGTTCCGCTTGGATTAACGTAGAAATTCAGAAAGTCTTCTATTGGTTTAGTTTCCCATTCAATTTTTTGGCTAATCAGGTTTGTAGTAAGGAACAAACAAAAGTAGATAAAGGCAATTACTTTTTTCATAAAATGAACCTAAAATATTTATATTATCCTAAAATATTTATTATATTGCAAATATAGTAATAATTGTATTATTTAAAAATATATTTATTTATGGAGCATTTATGTATTTATTACGAAAACTTGTTCCCTTGTTCGTCTTCTTCACAACTATATCACTATTTGCTCAGAAAGGTGATATTATGATAGGATTGCAAGCTTCTTACCAACAATTAACTTCAGAGTTTTCTGAGAATAATAAAGGAGGAAACAATTTTAGCTTATTTGCAGAGTATATGGCATCAGATAAAGTATCATTATGCTTTGCTCTCGAATATAATACTTTTAATTTTTATCTAGTCGAAGGTACTGATCTTATGAATAAAGAAAGTATTGATTTTGCTGAACAAAATCATTGCGGTAGCTTGCAAGTAGGCGGAAAATATTATTTTCTTAATATGAAAAAAAATATTTCTCCTTATATTGGAATCAATTTGGGCTACTATTTGTTTCACGAAAAATTGGAGGTTTCTAACTATGACTACATTGAACGAAATCTGAGACTCATGGGCTTTAAGCCAAATGCAGGCGTAGCTTTTCCTTTATCAAAAGCATTGAATGCCTATATTGATTTAAGCTATACAATTACATATATTAATTCTGGAAGTGACGATTGGACTGGATATTATATTATATCCGAGACATTTAGGAATTATGATTTTTGGAGAATTGGAGCAGGATTTAGCGTGACTTTCTAAATATATATTAATGATTTAATTTCTTTTACTTTTTTTTAACTATCAATATTTATTGTACTATGAAGCATTTATTCTTTTCTTTTATTTTATTTATCAGCTTTTTAAGCCCATCGCTCAAAGCAGATAAAGGCGATTTCCTACTTGGCGGCCAAATTGGCGGATTAATGTTTGATTCAGAATACAATCATGACTATTCTCTTGGATTTAGCAGTTCTGCAAATGCTGAAATTT
This sequence comes from Candidatus Kapaibacterium sp., assembly GCA_030835065.1. Classification (GTDB taxonomy): domain Bacteria; phylum Bacteroidota; class Ignavibacteria; order Kapaibacteriales; family UBA2268; genus JAUQWR01. Next base: position 13,252 of record JAUQWR010000012.1, on the reverse strand, counting down.
TATTGACAAGACAATTTTCGATATGTAGCGATCTAAATTATAACTATTTCTCATTCAGCCGATATATTAATGCAGAAGAAACAATGCAATCAATAGGACTTAATATTGGTGCAAAATACTATTTCAAAAATCCAACAAAAAACACATCTTTCTATTGCGGACTTTCTATTGGACCGGTATACAAATTTGATGATTATCCCAAAGATCAATATGATTACAATAAAAATGTATCGGGCTCTTCTGCAACTCTTATACAATTAAAGCCTGTAATTGGATTTTCTACCTCTATTACAAAGAAAACAATCACTCAATTAGAAATTAGTTATACACCTCATTTTATGATAGACAATGATTATGTATATTATAAAGATGATGATTTAGTTTCAATATATACTTATTTTCAACTTAGATTAGGTTTTTTCTTTAATCTGGAATAGAAAAAAACAAAAATTATTTAATCAGCAATTTTAACAACATGTCTATGAATTACAGGGAAATTGACAGAATTGGCAATAAAGCATAATTTTGCAGCTTTAGCATGAATTTCGCTCATGTCTTCAATTCTGTCATTATTTTTAATCATGACCTCAGGACATAAAATTGCTTCTTTAAAAGCCCCGGCATTATTTTGATCAATTATCATAACGCCTTTGGGTTTATCTTTATAATCTACAACAATAATACCTGAATCTGCACATAAATGCAGAACCCAAAGCATATGGCAGCTTGCTAATGCAGCAAGCAATAATTCTTCAGGATTATATTTTGAAATATTACCTCTAAATGCCGGATCTGAAGAACCAATCAGTTCGGGTTTAGAGTCTCCACTTATAACAAAATCTCTTTCATATTCGTCGTAAGCAACTGTGCCTTGACCTAGATTGCCGGTCCAGTGCAAATTCAATTCATAATTATGCTTGTGAGACATTTGTAAGTTCTCTATTTATTCAATAATTTATCAATTCTTTCTTTTTGGCGGAAATGATGTCTGATATGCATTTCGATACTTTTAAACCATTGAAAAGCATTGAAATCACCTGCAGCCCAATGTTCAATTCTTGTATTTTCGTCTGCCGAGCTAAGCATAGATTCTGCTTTTTTCATTAGATCTATCGTAGCAATAAGTCCTTTTTTTGCATCTTCTTTGCTTAGTTCTCTTGGATTATACATCGACTCTAATCCTTCAGGAATCTCTTTAATTTCAATCCTGATTGGCGGGAAAGAATCCATCATGCTGAATAATTTTGTCTTAATACCAGCTTTTCTTTTGCCACCTAAAGCATTAGAACAATCGATAGATTTTTGAGTGCAAATATTTGCAGTAGCAATCAAATGGCTCACAATTTCGCTAATCGACCATTGCTTGCTATCTGGTTTCCAATAATATTCCTCTTCGCTATACTTTTCAATCACATCAATCCATTTATCGACGCTCTGAATATAAGTTTCTATAATTTGTTTAGATTTTAACTTTTCTATATTCACTATTTATTCCTTTTTTAATAACCATAATTTTTATTCACACTAATTTTCGCACATCGATAGTATTTTTCATTTACCTTTATTGAAAATTTTAGTAAATCTGATGTTTTAGAAAATAAGTAAGAGAGCCAAAAGTAATTAAAATACATATTAGAAATTGTTTCATTTTCAAACCTATTATTTATTAATAGTTATGGCTTGGTTTCTAAAATAAATAAAAGTATATTAAAATCAAAAGCAAATATTATATTTAATGATATAAAAAAGCTGCACAACAAATGCAGCTTTTCATAATTATTGGAGTAAGAATCAGAAATTCTAAAATTTTGTAAGTTTTTTAGCAGCTTCTTTCACATCATCTTTGTTAAGAAGAATAGCCGATTCGTAGGATTTAGCAAATCCAACCGGAGTATTTTTAGATCCTACTCTCAATACAGGAGCATCTAAATATCGGAATAATTCTTCAGTTACAACCGATGAAATTTCTCCACCGAAACCACCAACCACTCTATCTTCGTGTGCAACAAGCAATCTGGAAGTCTTTTTAACAGATTCAAAAACTGTTTCTTTATCCCAAGGAGCAATAGAGCGCAAATCGATTACTTCAGCCGAGATTGATTCTTTTTCTAATTCTTCGGCAGCCAGCAAAGAAATATGAGTTGCATTGCCATAAGTAACAATAGTAAGGTCCTTGCCTGGTTTGCGAATTTTTGCAGAACCAAAGGGAACAATGAAGTTTTCGTCAGGAGTAGGTGCATAAGCATTTTTGAAGTTATACAAAAACTTAGGCTCCAGGAATATAGTAGTACCTTCGCTACGGATTGCATTTCTCAACAGCCCAACAGCATCATCAGCAAAAGAAGGATTGACAATTCTAATACCGGGCTGAGTTGCAAAAACTGCTTCCAAGTTTTGAGAGTGATATAATCCACCTTGTATGTAACCACCGCTAGCAAGGCGAATTACAACGTTAGGTGCAAACTGCCCGCGAGTACGCCAATAGTCATGTGAGCATTCAATAAGCTGTTCCATTGCGGGCCAAAAATAATCCGCAAATTCAGCGCCTTCTACTACTACCCTGATATCTTTATCAAATCTTGAAAATCCATTGGCAGTGCCCACAATACAATCTTCAGCAATTGGAGCATTAAACACTCTGTTTTTTGTAAATTCTTCGGGCATACCTTTTACTACATTAAATACACCACCTTTGCCAATATCCTGCCCCCACAAAAAAGTTTTTGGATTGGCTCTAAATTCTTCTTTTAAAGTTTTATTAATAGCTTCAATAAAACTAATTTTTGGAGCATCAGGATCGATTGGAGTTTCTGTATTATCACCTTTTTCGGCTAAGCCTCTAGGAATAACAAACTGAGTATAAGTAGATCCATCAGCATTTGGAGCAGCCTCTGCTTTATCAGCAGCAGCAAAAATTGTCTTCTTATTCTCTTCTTCAATATCTAATAATTCTTTTTCAGTAGCAAACTTATTATCCAAAATCAAATAACGAAGCTGCATCAAAGGATCGCGTCTTTTCACTGATTCTAATTCTTCAGGCGAGCGGTAAAGCTCGTGCCTGTCTGAATTGGAGTGCGAACCAACACGATCGCAATCGGCATGCACCATAGCCGGACCGGCACCAGACTGAACGTATTTGATAGCATCCTGCATAGCTCTATAAGAATCAAAAGGATCGCGACCGTCGCAATTGATAATTTTTAGATCTTTCATACCTGAATAATTATCAGATACTTGCTGGTTTGCTGTCTGATCGATTAACGGTACAGAAATGCCATATTTATTGTTTTGAATAACAAATATTACTGGTAATTTTTCTAAACATGCAACGTTGACTGCTTCCCAATAGTAACCTTCGGAACAAGCAGACTCGCCATTAGAGCTGATTGCAACTTCGTCGGTTCCAAGTTTTTTGATAGCACGCGCCACACCTGCAGCATGAAGCGAGTGGTTACCAGTACACGATGATACGTTTTGAATTCTAATTGAAGGTTTTGCAAAGTGATTGCTCATGTGTCTTCCACCGCCGGCAACATCAGTATCTTTGCTCAAACCATTAAGAATAATTTCTTCAGGACTAATCCCACCTGCCAGTGAAGTAAGCATATCACGATAATATGGAAATAAAAAATCTTTGCCTTGGCGGAAAGATAAACCAAGAGCCAATTGAATACCATCATGACCTGCAAATGGTGCGTGATAAGACCATCCTTTTGCCATTTTTAGATATAAAGCAGCTTTTTCGTCGAGTTTGCGACCTAAGTGCATTAATTTGTACCATTCAACGATCTGTTTTTTATCAAATCCATTGATATCAAATTTGCATGATCTCTCAACTTCTATTTCCTTTCCCATGTAATTCATTTTATATACAGCCGAATTCGTATCGTTCTTTGTTCCTTTTGTACTACTTTTAGCCATTTCAAAGTCCTTTTATTTAAACACTTTTTTTATTTTTGTTCATTCAGTTTTATATAGAATATTAACCCTAATAAATATTTTAGCCAAATCAAACATTTTCGACTAAGCTTCTGTATATATTATACTTACTTTATGGAATGAAAACAAACATTTTTTATATTTCAATTTTAAATAAAAGGAACATATTGTTCTTCTTGATTATTAAAATCTAAAGATTATAAACCCAATCATATTGTTTAGTTCGGTACAACAATAATTTTATCAGTATTATACAATGTTTCTATTGTGTGCAATTTATTGTTTAAATGGTTATAAATATTAAGATTAATAACTTTTACATTCCCATCTAAGCTATAAAAAGGTATTAATACTTCATCATCATTTAGATAATAAAATTCATATTGTTCATCTTGAAGAATAAGTTGGTAATAGCTAAAATTTGGGCTGCCTGGAGTAATTGTAATAATGTAATTTTTATGAAAGGTTAATATTTGTATTTTCAATTTGTTTTTTATAAAGCCATATATATATGGAAATGATAGAATCCTTTTTTCTGCGCTTGCGGTTTTATAAATAATTATTTTTGAATCATAAGTAAATGGATCTTTTATATAATAAAAATCATCATTGTCGACCCACAAAAATCTGAAGTTCATCAAATCTTTAAATTCATCTGCAATGTCATCAAGCAAAATTGTTTCATTTTTAGTAAATGAATACATGATAAGTTTATCTCTGTTTTCTATATTACTGACATAACAAATCTTATCTCCATTTTGAGAAATTGAAAAACCCAAAGTTCAATCTTTAGCTTCAACAGTATATTTGAATTTTTCAAGAGCAACATCATAAATTCCGTAAACAATACATTTTTTTGTTTTATTATAATATGCTATGCCCAAAATATTTGGATTACTGCATGGTAAAATCTTCAACAACTTATTTGTACCCAAGAAACTTAACTTATATTTTCTTAGAAGATTTCCATCTAGATCATATAAATAAAATTCATCTTTTAGTGATCCAACTGTTATAACACTTTTACAATCCCAATAAACGAACTCAACCTGATCCTTTATAATCAATTTTTTATCTGTACCATCTGTATTTATTGATACTAGACAAAATTGATTAGTTTCATCATATTTGATGTATCTCACCATTGTTTTATTTTTTTTGTCAGGATTATTTACTTGGTTGTCATCTCCACAGGCACACAACAAAAATAAAGAACAAATTAATAACAGAACAGCTTTCATGGCTTTTCCCTGAAATGTTTCAACATAAATGAATTAATAGTATTTTTTTTATTAAATTTTACATTATTATTTAAACATAATGTAATTTTGACTTTCATAATTATAATTGTATAAAACAATGATTTTCTTTATATATATGCTATTTGACAAGCTATAATCAACATTAAAGCTAAGATTGTGAATGTTTTTATTTTTGTCTCCACTTTTTACTTTAATAAACTTATATAAATATAATAACAATTTTATAAATGTAAAAGAATTTTCTATGTATTTCATTCTGTTTTGTATTTATGAGTTTTTTACTTTTGCTTGTAGATATTGAATAATCAATGAATTAAAAAAAAAGCACCTAAAGAAGATACTTTAGGTGCTTGAAATTAAATATAAATATAACTACAATAAAGTAGGTTTAATCATATTTTCAGGTAAAAGGATTTCATCAAGTTTTTCTTTAGGAAGCAAACCTTTTTCGAGAACCAATTCATAAACTCCACGATGAGTTTCTAATGCTTCTTTTGCGAGCATAGTAGAATTTTCGTAGCCGATATAAGGATTTAATGCAGTAACCAAACCGATTGAGTTTTCTACATACGAACGGCATACTTTTTCGTTAGCAGTAATACCATCAATACATTTATCTTTCAAAGTATGAATACCATTAATCAACATTCTAATAGATTCAAAAATACTTTGAGCAATTACCGGTTCCATAACGTTCAACTGTAATTGACCAGCTTCGGCAGCTAAAGTAACAGTCAAATCGTTGCCAATCACTTTGAATGCAATTTGATTTACAACTTCAGGAATAACAGGATTTACTTTGCCCGGCATAATTGAAGAGCCTGGCTGCATAGGAGGAAGATTAATTTCATTCAAGCCACATCTTGGACCAGAAGATAATAATCTCAAATCGTTGCAGATTTTTGATAATTTGACAGCCAAACGTTTTACAGCAGATGAGAATATAACGAACGCGCCTGTATCTGAAGTTGCTTCAACCAAGTTTGCAGCAAGTTTCAAATTTAAGTCGGTAATTTCTGCTAAATGTTTCACAACAGATTCGCTATATCCTGGTGCAGAGCAAATACCAGTTCCAATAGCAGTAGCACCCATATTAATTTCGAGCAATAATTTTGCATTGGATTCCAATCTTGCAATTTCTTCTTCGAGATTTACTGCGTAAGCTTCGAATTCTTGGCCTAAAGTCATTGGCACAGCATCTTGAAGCTGAGTTCTACCCATTTTAATAATTTGAGAAAACTCATTTGCTTTGTTGCGGAATGATTGGATCAATTCTTTCAAAACGTTTATTAAGTTTTTAGTTTCATAAACAGTTGCAATATTTAATGCAGTTGGATAAGCATCATTGGTAGATTGCGATAAGTTTACGTGATTGTTTGGATGGCAATGTTCGTATTGACCTTTTTCGTAGCCCATCAATTCAAGAGCTCTATTAGCAATTACTTCATTAGCATTCATATTAGTAGAAGTGCCGGCACCACCTTGAATTACATCTACAACAAAATGGATATGCCATTTGCCATTAACTATTTCTTCGGATGCTTGAACTATTGCATCTGCAATTTTGTCATTTAGTAATCCAAGATCGCAATTTGCCTTTGCAGCAGCCATTTTGACCTGAGCCAAAGCAACTACCAATGTAGGATAGTGGCTGATTGGAATACCTGTAATATTAAAGTTTTCATAACCACGAAGAGTTTGCACACCATAATAAAATTCATAGGGCACTTCTCTATCGCCCAATAAGTCGTGTTCAGAGCGAGTTCTACCTGATAGATACTGAGCTGCAGCACCAACAACCTGATTGGATGTTACTCTCATACGGCGGGAAATAACTCTGGCGATGCGTGCAAAAATCTTACCAACCATTTGTGGATATTTTTCCAACAATGATTCTAAAGATTTACGTTTAATAACAACTAAAGTAGAGTCTGCAGTTGTTCTGCCGGAAGTAGAATGAGGATAAGATTCCATCATTGCGCCTTCGCCAATAAACTCATATTTGCCAAATATTTGCAAAATCTTTTCTTTGCCATTTGGAGCAGATTTGAATAATTCAACAGTACCTTCGAAAATCATAAATAAATTTTCGCGTGGTGTGTTTTCTTTATAGATATATTCGCCTTTGTTTACTTTAATTACTTCTGTGATTTCCATCAAAAGTTTTAATTCTTCGTCGGTCAAATCCTTAAAAAGCTCGATTTCTTTCAGGAAATTATATAATACTTCCGATTCCATAGCTTTATCCTTTATTTTAAAATTGTCATTTAACAAAAAACAAAATTAAAAATATTAATCGAATTCCAATTACATTAAATTATTATAATTTGATTTTTTTTAAGGATTTTAGATATTATTTGATAAATATTGTCTTTTTGATGCGGGAATACCAATATCTGACTATTTGTGTGAATACCGAAACAACAAACAATCCAACTGCAATGGCACCTGCTACTGATATAGTTTCAAAACCTTTTACAGCTGCTTTTTCCATATTATTGGAAATAACTTCAAACATTGTATAGTACATACCGCTGCCGGGCACTAGTGGAATTATTGCGCAAATTGCAAATACTGTGGCGGGCACTTTTATAGATCTTGCTAATATTTCTGAATATGCTCCGGCTATAATAGCAGCAATAAAGCAAGAAATCACTACTGAAGCATGATAGGAAGAAATAAGCAAAAAAGCAAACCAAGAAATCGCTCCACCAAGAGCTGCCAAAAACAGGTTTTTGCCTCTGATATTGACAAGCAAGCCAAATCCAAGTGTAGCTATAAATGCCATTATTGATTTTTCTACCATAGCCACACCGAAAAATTATCTATCCAAAGCTTTAATACTATGCCTGCACCTACTGCAATGGCAACTGCTATCAAGAATGATTCTACCGATCTTGCTATTCCTGAAAGTAGATCGCCTGTGATAGTATCTCTAATACCATTAGTGATTGCAAGACCAGGCACAAGCTGCATAATTGAACCAATAATTACCTTGTCGATACTTTCTGATACACCTAAAGCATGAAAAATCAATGCAAAAAGAGCTGCAGTTGCACCGCCGACTATATTGATAAAAAAGTCGTTCATTCGAGCATTACCAAGTACTATAGTCGAGAACCTTACCAAACCGCCTACCATAAATGCAGCCAGACAATCATAAATACTACCTCCATAAACATAAGCAAACGACGCAGCCATTGCAGCAGATAGAGGTAAGATTACTTTAGAAGGCAATCTTTTTATTGCTTTAATACTTCTTAGTTCTGCTTCAACTTCATCAATTGAATGTGCCATTTTGCCGATTTTTCGGGATAAATTATTGATTCTGGTAATTTTTTCTAGATCTGTACTTCTTTGTTTGACTCTTTCGACAAGTGTTAATGTATTATTATTAATATCAGTTAATGAAACAAAAATTCCAGTGGGTGTAACAAAGCTTTCGGCATGATGTACGCCTAAACCATGACTTATTCGAGTAATTACTTCTTCTACTCTATAAGTTTCTGCTCCATTTTCGAGCATTATTCTGCCGGTTTCTCCTGCAATCAGCAGGATTCTTTTCAAATCAACCATGATTGCGGCATTGACGAAAACACCTCGAGATTTATTTCATTTATTTCCAATATTGCCTGTCGAGACTTCTATATTGGATTGCTTCGCTTATATGTGCTGCCTTGATCGAATCCGAATCTGCCAGATCTGCTATAGTCCTGGATACTTTAAGTATTCTATCGTAGGCTCTTGCAGATAACCCTAATTTTGTCATTGCAATTTTTAGTAGTTCCTGACTGGATGTATCTAGTTCGCAATACTTTTTAATAGACTTTGAGTTCATATCGGCATTTTTAAAAATTCCATCTGTAGATTTAAATCTATGGGATTGAATTTCCCGGGCTTTGATCACTCTCGACCTTACTTGTTCTGAGCTTTCGCCTATTCTATTATCAGATAGTTCTTGATATCTCACTGCAGGGACTTCCACATGTATGTCTATTCTATCGAGCAAAGGACCAGATATTCTGCTCAAGTATTTCTGTATTTGTTGAGGAGAGCAAGAGCATTCTTTAGTCTGATCGCCAAAATTACCACATGGACAAGGATTCATTGAGCAAACCAACATAAAATTTGCGGGATATTCAATGCTCATTTTTGTTCGAGATATAGATATTTTTTTATCTTCGAGTGGTTGGCGCAATACTTCTAGCACATTACGCGCAAATTCAGGCAACTCGTCCAAAAACAGTACACCATGATGGGCAAGCGAAATTTCGCCAGGACGAATTTTATTCATTCCACCACCGACTAATGCGGCATCGCTAATTGTGTGATGTGGCGAACGAAATGGACGTGAAGTAACTAAAGCAGTTTCTTTTGGGAGTATTCCAGCAACAGAATGAATCTTCGTGGTTTCCAGCGACTCGTCTAAAGTCAAATCTGGAAGGATTGATGCAATTCTGCTGGCAAGCATAGTTTTGCCAGAGCCGGGCGGACCAATCATAAGTATATTATGTCCACCTGCAGCAGCAACTTCAATACTGCGCTTTACGTTTTCCTGACCTTTGACATCCGAAAGATTATTAAGCATCATAAAATTTCCGTTGTTGAAAAGAGCAGCAACATCAACTTTAAAAGGGCTAATATCTTCTTCGCCAGTCAAATAATTAATACATTGCTTGAGAGAATCAACAGGTATGACGTCAATACCATCAACCAAAGCGGCTTCGCCAGCATTAGATTTAGGGAGAATAAATCTTTTGAAGCCCTTGCGTTTGAGCTCGACAGCAATAGAAAGAGCACCATGCACATTACGCAGCTGCCCATCCAGCGAAAGCTCGCCAAGGGCAGCAGTATCGGCAAAACTTATATAATCCACAGTTCCCATGGCAGAAAGCAATCCTATAGCCATAGGCAAATCAAATCCACTACCTTCCTTCCTAATATCGGCAGGGGCAAGATTAATTGTGATTCGCTTATTTGGAAATACAAAATCGGAATTTTTCACTGCAGCAGTAATTCTTTCTCGAGACTCCTTAACGGTGGAATCCGGCAAACCTACAATATTAAAAGCAGGCATAGCACTATCGAGATGAGTTTCGATCTCTACAGTAAAAGCATCAATACCATAAACCGACGCAGAGTGCAGATGCGAATACATTTTCGCCTCATTTATAATAAAGACTTAATAGACAAATATTAAGGCTCAACTCGGCAAATGTCAGATTATACGGTAAATGGGTCCGCTTGGAGTCAATCGGCTTTCAATTAATTCAATTTTATAGCTTTTCATCGCACCAAGCTCAAAAGCTTTATATTTTCCGAGAATATTTCTAAAATCATTGGTTGCACTTTTTATCCTCAACAATGTAATATGAGGAGTAAATTTGCGTGCTTCTCTATCGAAGCCCAATTCCGACATGCAATCTTCGATAATTCCTTGTGCAGTAAACAAAGAATTATCCTGATTATCAACTTTAATATAGAGCACGCGCGGCTGCCCTCTGTCCGGCAATGTGCCGAATCCTTTTAATATAAGTTCTGATTCGAATCCATTAAGCTGCTCCGAAATGGATTCTTTAATTAATTGAATTTTATCAACTTCGACGTCGCCAAGAAACTTTACTGTAAAGTGCAGATTCTCCTTTTCAACCCATTTTCCAAATGCAACATTATCAAAGTCATATATAATTTTTTCATATTTATTATCAATTAAATCAGAATCTATAAAAACGCCTAAGAATAGTCTTTTTGTTTTTTCCATATTCATTAAATTAAAATCAAAATGCATTGCAATATAATATTTAAATATATGAAAAGTAAATTTTTTTTCAAAAATTTGATAAACTGATTTTTACAATAAATTATTGAAAATTTTCTATTATTAATTTTTTTTATCTGAGATTTTTATTAGATTATTGCTATTAAATATTATAAAAAATAATAGTGTAGAACAAGGAGTAAATATGAAGACGCTCTTATCCATTATATCCATAATAATTATAAGTACTGTAAATTGCTTTTCTCAATACTATTTATATGCTTTTGGCAACAATGAAAATGGCAGTTTAGGAATTGGCAAAGACAATTGGTCTTTCGAAAAAATTAATAATGATCAGAATTGGATACAAATCGAATCGGGTAAGTTTCATAGCTTGGCTCTAAAATCTGATGGTACTCTTTGGGCATGGGGAAGAAACAACTATGGTCAATTAGGCAATAATACAACAGAAGATTCTTACTTGCCTATTCAGATTGGTAGCGATAATGATTGGGTGTTTGTTGAATGTGCTGATAACTCTTCTTTTGCAATTAAAAAAGATGGAACACTCTGGGCTTGGGGCAATAACAACAAAGGAGTGCTTGGCTTAGGCAATAATTCATTATACAAATCACCTGCAAAAGTACCTAATTTTTATGATTGTATAAAAGTATCATCCACAAATAATCATACTTTTGCATTAAAAAAAGATGCTTCGCTTTGGGCTTGGGGTGATGATTCAAAGGGTCAAATTCCTAATTTTGAAGGCGATATTTGCTATATTCCTATAGAGGCAGCACCTAACAAAAAATGGAAGGATATTTCTTGTGGAGCTTTCCATTCTATATTGATTAGCTACGATGGTACTCTTTGGGCTGTCGGCTCTAATTCTCATTGTCAGCTTGGTGTAAGTTTGGAAACTAAGTCAGATTCTCTTATTGAAATTAATAGTGATACTAATTGGATTTCTGTATCAGCTGGAGAGAAACATTCTTTAGCTTTAAAATCTAATGGTAAAGTATGGGCTTGGGGTGCAAATGATGCCAACCAATTAGGTAGAAAAAAGGACAATAGTCTTTATGTTCCTACCCCTGTACCTAATATTGATAACTGTATAAAAATCAAAACACATTCAAATACCTCTTCTGCACTTTGTTCAAATTCTGAATTATTTATCTGGGGTCCAAAACCTGCTCCACCTTTCAATATTGATACAACTACGATTATCGCTCAAAATGTTTTAGATTATTCTATTGGCAACTATTTTTTAATAACTCAATTAAACGATAACAAACTTTATTCTCTAGGATTAAATCTTTTTGGCAATTTAGGCTTAGGGTATAATTCTTATATTCTTAGTCCTACTCTGGTCACTGAAGAAGATGAATGGAAATCGGTGTATGGAAACGATTATATATGTGCTTTAAAATATAACAATAGTCTTTGGTCTTGGGGTCCGGGATCGGAGCCCTATTTAAGTTCTTCTCCTATAAAATTTGATCAAGCCAATAATTGGAAAGATGTAAGTGTTAATATGGCATTTTATAGTGCAATAAAATTAGATAGCAGCTTATGGATTTGGGGATATAACACTTTATACAATGGATATTTAAACGAGCCAATTCAAATTGAAAAAGATAAAAAATGGATTGCTGTTTCATCAGGTGTTAATTATAATTTGGCTTTAGATGCCGATAGTCTATTATGGGAATGGGGAGAATATGAATCATTGATTGGCAAGCACAAAGTGAGCAAACCTAGTATTGTTGATTCAAGTTTAAAATGGAAAAAAGTCAAATCTAATAGTTATATAAATATCGGGATTTGTTCGAATAATAAACTTTGGGCTTGGGGTTCTGTGTATGGTGCTTATCCCAATGAATTTCATACTCAAAACAGACCAAATTTAATTAGCAATGATTCAGACTGGGCTGACGTCAATTTTAGCTCCAACGACATATTATTAATCAAGAAAGATGGATCACTTTGGGGATATCAGGTTAAATCATTCTTAGAAAAAGATTCACTTAGCGGTTCAATTAAATTAATCGATTCAAATAAAGTATGGCTAAAGGCAGCACCGTATAATGGCACTTATTTAGGAATTAAAAAGGATGGAAGCCTATGGATATGGGGCAGTCGCATTAAGCAATTCCTAAATGTTGGAGTAGATACATTGCTTAGCCCTCTTAGAATTGGTAATAATAATGATTGGGTAGATGTTTTTATTTCGTCAAGTTCTGCTTGGGCTTTAAAAAAATCAAAAATTCAATCAATTTCTGATTTTCATATT
>JAUQWR010000090.1 GCA_030835065.1 Candidatus Kapaibacterium sp. | reverse complement strand
ATGTGCACGCCAGCATTTTGGTGGCGATTTGTTCGGCCGTTTTGTTCTTACCGGCGGTATGGGAGGAATGGGTGGAGCTCAACCACTTGCTGCTACATTTGCCGGAGCTGTTTCGATTACAGTTGAAATAGATGAAAAACGTATAGACAAACGAATTCATGATGGTTATTGCGACCTTAAAGTTGATAATCTTGATGAAGCTTTGAAATTAGTTGATCAATTTAAGGCTGAACGTAAAGCAATTTCAATTGGCTTGATTGGCAACTGTGCAGAAGTGCTACCTGAATTGCTCAATCGCGGTATTATTCCTGATGTTGTTACTGATCAAACAGCTGCTCATGATCCACTTAACGGATATTATCCAGCTGGATATTCAAAAGAAGCTGCAGATAAATTAAGAGCCGAAAACCCTGATTTGTACTTGCAAGAATCTTATAAATCTATAGCAAAACATGTTGATGCAATGCTCGGATTTATGAATAAAGGTGCAGTTGTATTTGATTATGGCAATAATATACGTGGTATTGCAAAAGATTATGGCAACATTCAAAATGCATTCGATTTCCCTGGATTTGTTCCTGCATATATAAGACCACTATTCTGTGATGGCAAAGGTCCATTCCGCTGGGTTGCATTATCAGGCGATCCGCAAGACATTAAAGTTACTGACGATGCAGTTATGGAGTTGTTCCCTAATGATACAGCTTTGCATCGCTGGATTGAAAATGCTCAGAAAAGAGTAGGATATCAAGCTCTTCCTGCTAGAATTTGCTGGCTTGGATATGGCGAAAGAATGAAAGCAGGTATGCTGTTCAATGAATTAGTAAGAACAGGCAAGGTTTCTGCGCCAATCGTAATTGGTCGCGACCACTTAGATTGCGGATCTGTTGCTTCTCCATTCAGAGAAACTGAAGCTATGCTCGATGGATCTGATGCAATTGCTGATTGGGTATATTTCAATTTTGCTTTGAATGCTGTAGGTGGAGCTTCATGGGTTTCATTGCATCATGGTGGCGGTGTTGGTATGGGATTGTCATTGCATGCTGGCATGGTAGTTGTTGCTGATGGTTCTGAAGAAGCCGATGGCAGATTGAAAAGAGTTTTAACTTATGACCCACTGATGGGTATATTAAGACATGCAGATGCCGGATATGATAGAGCAAAAAATAATGCTGAAAAGTTTGGCATAAAAATTCCAATGCTTAATATGTAATTATAGTGCAGGACAGAATGTCATTTTGAATGACATTCTGTCTATACTGAAAATAAATATGACTTTTTGACATAAATTAAGTAAAAATACTTAAAATAAAATATAATTAAAGTGTTAGCTTATTTGTCTTTTTTTTTGTAACTTTAAGAAGCAATGCGAATTATTATAAAATAAGCAAACTAAATGAATGGAGGTAAATGATAAATTTGATGTACTTAATAAAGAAACAAAGATATAATATTATGGTGTCATGATGGTTGATAAAAACGAACAAAACGGAACCAAAGCAGAAAAACCGATAGTCAATATGCCTGCATATAACTCTTCAAATAGGAGGGAGAACATGGATTTAGCATTACAGATAGAAAACTTATTCAGAACAGATAGGAAAAAGTTTCTTGGATTTATTCGTCAGAGAGTTCGCAGTCAAGAAGAAGCTGAAGATATTCTTCAGGATGTATTTACAAATGTTCTTGCTGCATCTGCAAATGTCCAAAAACCTATCGAAAATATCGCTTCATGGGTATTTACTGCCGTGAGAAATAGAATTATCGATTCTTATCGTAAAAAACGTGCTGAGACTTTTTCTGATATGCAAACTCCTGGGCAAGCCGAAGATGGTGTCGATTCTTTCGAAAACTTCCTTGGCGACTTGACTACTAGCCCTGAAAGCGATCTTATCAGGAAAACTATTTGGGAATCCGTTCTCGAAGGGCTTGAAGAATTGCCCGAAGAGCAAAGAGAAGTTTTTGTCAAAAATGAATTTGAAGGTGTTTCTTTTAGAGAAATGTCCGAAGAAACTGGTGTTAATATCAACACTTTACTTGCCAGAAAACGTTATGCCGTTTTGCATCTGCGCAAGAAATTAAAAGATTTATATAAATCTGTAAACGAAAATTAATTTTTACATAAAATTTTAGCTGAATCATTTATTGCTGATATTCGTATTTGCATTATGATTCAGCTTTTTTATTTGGATTGATTATGTTAAATATTTCTATTCTGACAATTGGCGACGAAATTTGCATTGGTCAGATTGTCAATACTAATGCTGCCTGGATTGCTGCTCAATGCACTTCTTTAGGAGCCAAAGTAATCAAACATACTTCTATTGGCGACGAAAAAAATGTCATTATTAATGAAATCAATGATTTGATGCGTATTTCTGATTTTGTCCTTGTTACCGGTGGCTTGGGTCCGACTCATGATGATATTACTAAACCTGTGCTCTGCGAGTTTTTTGATGATGTACTTGTCGAAAACAAAGATACTTTAGATCATGTAGAGCAATTCTTTGTTTCTAGAAAGAGAGCTTTCACAGAAAGAAATCGAATGCAAGCTCTTCTACCTTCTAAATGCAAGCCTTTGCGTAATGATTGTGGTACTGCTCCAGGAATGCTCTTCGAGTATGAAGATAAGGTTTTGATTTCTATGCCGGGTGTTCCTACAGAAATGAAGTTTTTGATGAATACTTGGGTGCTTGATTTAATTAAAAATGAAATTATAAAGAGAAAGTTTTCTATTACTAAATTTAAAACTTTAAATACTACAAGCATTCCTGAATCATTTTTAGCAGATTTAATTGGTAATCCTGAAGAATTCCTAGATGGCGGTAGTTTGGCTTTTCTTCCTTCAGCTTCAGGAGTTAAATTAAGAATCGGAGTAGAATCAGATAGTTTTGAATCTGCGGAAATGGAAATTAATAGAATTAAAGATATTATATATTCAAAAGCAGGCAAATATATTTACCAGGAAGATGATTTACCCCTAGCTTATGCAGTAGGTGAATTATTGAAGTCTAAAGGGCTTACTCTATCAGTTGCTGAGTCTTGCAGTGCAGGGTTATTAGGCAGCGAAATTTGTTCTGTAGCAGGTTCCAGCTCATATTTTTTGGGAGGAATTATTTGCTATAGTAATGAATCAAAAAAACGTGAATTGAATGTTAGTCCTGCTACTTTAGAATCTTATGGGGCTGTCAGCAGTGAAACTGCATTTGAAT
The DNA here is from genome assembly GCA_030835065.1 of Candidatus Kapaibacterium sp. GTDB lineage: Bacteria > Bacteroidota > Ignavibacteria > Kapaibacteriales > UBA2268 > JAUQWR01. Next base: position 5,764 of record JAUQWR010000090.1, on the reverse strand, counting down.
TGGCTAAAAATGCAAGAGAACGATTTGATACTGATTTTGCTTTGTCTATTACAGGTATTGCCGGACCTGATGGCGGAACCGATGATAAACCAGTAGGAACAGTTTGGTTTGGATTAGCTGATAGGACTGAAACCATTACTGAAAAGTATTGGTTTGCCGCAGATAGAAATGCAAATAGAGAACGGGCTGTCAATTATGCTTTGGCTATGCTTCTAAAGAAGATAAAATAAAAAAAATGTCCGGAAATTTTCAACCGGACATTTTATTTTAACTATATTTTTTTAATGATGATTCGGGCTTTAGATCCAATTGGAACAAATGAATAAATCATATTCATTATCGGTTTGCCAGAATAAGTAGCCCAAGAAACTAATTCAAAACCACATATTTCAGCCAATTTATTAAATGATTGCTTGTTGTATTCATTGCAATGTCCGGGCTTGAAATTAGTACGGTATTTCTTTTTATGAACACCGATTTTATTTAGGAATCGTTTTACTTTGAAGTCTAAAGCTTCAATATTAGGAAATTCCATCAAGGCATGTGCTCCAGGTTTGAGCATACTATGAATACGTTTGAGTGCTAGTATTGGGTCAGGAAGATGTTCTAAAACGTGACGCATCACAACCAAATCTAAATCATTAATATCAGAAATATTATCATCAATAAAGTTTAACACATCGACTTTGATTTTAAATCTTTTAGTGATTTCTTTTGCATAATCTTCTGATAATTCGATTCCGGAAACCTGCCAATTATTTGATTGCATTAACAAAAGAATTTTTCCATTACCACAACCAATTTCCAACATTTTACCAGGTTTTGGAAAATGTTTTATAATATGATTATAAGTTTCTCTTTGGTTAATATTGATTTTATTTGATTCATCATTAGGATCGAGATAGGAGCTTGTATATTTTTCCTGATTGAGTCCGCCGGATAGATCATAATTGACAGCTGTACAATCAGAACAAATATAAAATTTATATTCCTCAGAATTACCTTGTGTGTAATAAAGAGAGAGCCTATCCGAACCACAAATTCTACACTTCATATAAATAACCTAGAGTATAATATTTTTGACTAAATCTTTGTTTTTGAGATACCAATCGACTGAAATTCTAAGTCCGTCTTCGATAGAAGTGTAAGGCTGCCAATCGAGAAGCTTTTCTGCTTTAGATATATCAGCACCAGTTTCTTTCATATCAGCACTATGGAAAGGTTTGTAGCTGATATTAGCATTTTTGCCTAGATATTTTTCGATAAGTTCAATCATGTAATTAATAGTAACAGGAGTTTTTCCACCGCCAAGGTTAATTATTTCATATCCTTTGACATTTGTTGATAGAATAGTGCCACGGGCAATATCATCAACAAAAGTAAAGTCGCGGCTTTGTGTGCCATCTCCAAAAATTTCGACAGTTTTGCCTTCATCAATCCATTTAATAAAACGAAAATAGCTCATGTCTGGCCTACCTGCAGGACCATAAACTGTGAAATATCTCAAAATGGCAGTATTAAAATTGTATAGATGATGATATGAATAACAAAGCATTTCTGCTGATTTTTTTGTAGCAGCATATTGCGAAATTGGATTATTAACTGGCATTTCTTCGTTGAAAGGAGTTTCTTCGCCTGCATACAAAGAAGAACTCGATGCTAAAGTAATTTGACCAACATTATGTTTATGCATTAATTCAAGAAGATTTAATGTTCCGATTATGTTGGTTGTTGCATAAACGAAAGGATTCTCTATGCTATATCTCACACCAGCTCTGGCAGCAAGATTGATAATAGAATCAAATTTATGATTTTCAAAAACTTTGCTCAAATCCGAATAATTTTCAATATCTATATTATAAAATGGAATATCTGCTAAAGATTTAATATGCTGAACTCTGTGTTCTTTAAGTCTTACATCATAATAATCATTAAAATTGTCACAAGCAACAAGATTAACCCCATCATTAATTAAAAGTTCAGCTGTTTTGCTTCCAATAAAACCGGCAGCACCGGTGAGAAGAACATTTGTCATCCAAATTTACCAGAAAAAAAACAACAATTTACGAATTTTTTCGGAAAGGATTATTGATAAAACAATATTAGGATATTTATAAAATATAAATATTTTATCTATTGATTTACAAATAATACCACATAGTATCAACAAAAATTAATATTGAGGATTTCAAATCAAGAATATTAAATTTTAAGAATTAAATAATAATTATTTATTTTGCTTTCTACTATATGTCAAAAAATTGAATAATATTTTAAAATGGCTAACAAAATACTTACATACAGCAGATATTTTATTGAATACTTGAAATTTAAGGATATAATTTCAATTGTAGCTTCAATCAATTATATTATTAATAAAAAGTCACACAAACACGATAGAATAATAAAAAGTAGTATTGGGAAATTTTATTGCAGAAGCGGAACTAATGATTTTCAATATGCTAATTATTATTATGAATGGGGCGTAAAAAAGTATATTCTCGACAAACTTGATAAATTTGATGTATTTGTTGATGCGGGTGCTTGTGTGGGAGATTATTCAATTTTACTTGCAAAAAAAGGCAAAAGATGTTTTGCATTTGAAGCATTAACCGACAATTTTGAAATATTGAAAAAAAATGTTGAATTGAATAATCTAAGTGGTCAAATTAAGTACTTTCCTTATGGATTAGGTGAGTGTGATGGTCATGTTAAGTTTGAAATGTCTTCAATAAATACAGGTTCATCAAAAAAAATTAATAATGAAAGTCTTTCTGAACAATATAATTATAGGGAAGCAACAATTAAAAGTTTAGATAGTATGTTGCCAGACTTAAACATTGAAAAAAAGGACAGAGTATTGTTCAAACTAGATGTAGAAGGTATGGAATCGGAAGTACTACGAGGAGCTGTAAATTTTCTAAATAATACTGAAAATGTAGTACTAATACTCGAAGATAAACTTTCGGGTAAGAGTCAAATTGTTGAAACATTGAATAAAATTGGAAAATTTAAAATTGGTAAAGTAGATGAGCATAATATTTATGCAATTAAGGAGTATTAAAATATTTGCTAAAAATTATATTAAGGTATAATTGATTTTGAGTTAATCGATACAAATTATAGCATTAATAATAATTTTTGTTTTTATTTTATAATAAGTTATTTTAGAAGATTATGAATTAGTGTAAGTGAAAGATGGATATTGTCGAAAAGAAAATCAAGATTGACGAGCCAGAGCTTATTCAGAGTTTAGCTCATAACGAGAGTTATATTCAATCAATTCAAAATAGATTCAAAACTGCCGTTATTGTTCGTGGCGATAGTATAATACTAAAGGGGCACGAAGAAGAAATCAGGCTGATAGAAAGAATATTTAAAGAATTTAAATATATAATCAATAAGAATGGTGCATTGCTTCCAAGTGATGTCAATACAGTAATAGATCTGCTAGATGTAAATTTGAGTCTAAAAGAAGAAAGCAGCGATAGCAAATCAAAAGGACTAAGCCCAATAATATATAATGGTGCTAAGGATATAATAAGAGCAAAATCGCCAAGGCAGATGGAATATCTCGAAAAAGTGTTGAATAATGATTTGGTGTTTGCAATCGGACCAGCCGGAACAGGCAAAACTTTCCTTGCTGTAGCGATGGCACTAGCGGCATTAAGAAGAAATGAAGTTGGTCGGATAATAATTACCAGACCGGCAGTCGAGGCAGGGGAATCTTTGGGCTTTTTGCCCGGAGATATGCGCGATAAAATTGATCCTTATCTACGCCCCCTAACTGATGCATTGCAGTATATGCTTTCTGCAGACAAGCTCAAAGTATTGATGGAAAAACAAACTATAGAAATTACTCCTTTGGCTTATATGCGTGGGCGTACTCTTAATGATGCGTTTATTATTTTAGACGAAGCTCAGAATGCTACTGCAGTACAAATGAAAATGTTTCTGACACGTCTTGGAGCTAATTCCAAAGCCGTGATTACTGGCGACGTTACTCAAATTGACTTGCCAGACAAAGCACAATCTGGATTGATCCATGCAAAAAATATACTAAGAAATATTCGAGGTATTGAATTTGTATTCTTTGAAAATAAAGATGTGGTGCGCCACAGATTAGTTGCTGAAATTATTAAGGCTTACGAAAAAGATACTGAATATAAATTAAATAAAAAATTAGCAAATAAGGAAGAATCAGTAAAATCAGATGATTGAGCTTTTTAAGATAGGGTTTCTTGCTTTTACTCTAATAGATTTGTTGGATATTACGATAGTTGCTATTCTATTCTATTGGTTATATAAAGCATTGAAGGATACAGTTGCTGTTCAAATCCTTTTTGGGCTTGTTATCATAATTGGTTTGTCCTTTATCACCGAAGCTGCTACTTTGAGAAGTCTTAATTGGATATTACGAACAATATCTGATATTTGGTTGCTTGCATTTGTTATTTTATTTCAGCCTGAACTTAGAAAATTACTTATGTTGATAACGCGCAGCCCGCTTTTCAAATTATTTGTTAAATCAAAGATATCTGAAACTATTGATGAAGTAATTGATTCAGTACAAGAAATGAGTGAAAAGCATACTGGTGCTTTGCTGGTATTTCCTCGCTCTCAAAATGTGCAGATGACAATTGATACAGGTATCAGATTGCAGGCTGCTGTATCGAGAGAGCTTATTGTTTCTATATTTAACACAAAATCGCCTCTGCATGATGGTGCTGTGATTATTGATAATCAGATGGTGCTTGCTGCTAGATGTGTCTTGCCATTGTCGCAGGTTACTAAACACAAAGGCAAAAACCTTGGAACAAGGCATAGAGCCGGTTTAGGTCTATCCGAACAAGTTGATGCAGTTATATTGATAGTTTCTGAAGAGACTGGTGGTATTTCTATTGCAGATAGTGGCGACTTGACTTTAAATATTCCAATAGAAAATTTACCAACCGTTTTGAGTGCTAAGCTGGCAGACTAATCGGAGAATTTGATGAAATTATTCGCATATATATTTTTCTTTTTTGCTTTTTGTATTAATTTATTTGCTTTTCAGGATGATGAAGAATCTGCAGTTGATAGCAGCTACAAACCTGTAGTTGTTTATGATACGACTGCACCAAAGCCATCATTGGCTCATGGAAAAATTGAAATGCTTAAATTTTCTGGATATAAAAATATTAATAAGAGAAATCTATTATCTACAAATTATTCCGGATTGTTTGAAATATTAAGTGAAAATATACCGGCTTATCCTCTTAATGCCGGTACAATCGGAGCATCCAATCATCTTTCGTTTCTTGGATCTAATCCAAAGGAAATGGCATTTTCTTTTAATGGACGTAGATTGGTCGATATTGATTACTTATCTTTCGATTTAAATACATTTCCTTCTGAATTTATTGAGAATGCTCAAATATTTATAGGTTCTGATGCAGTAATATATTCCGGAACAAGTTCATATATAAATTTGCAGGAGATTAAATATAACACTGCAGTTCCATACACTAGATTGTGGTATTCACAAGGAAGTTATGGCTATATTGCAGCCGATGGTATTTATAGTCAGAATATTGCCAGAGGATGGAATTTAACATTCGGTTTTCGAAGTATGTCTTCTGAAGGTCGTTACGAAAATTCTGCCATGGAATCTTGGAATTTGAGAGCTATTCTAAGATGGAATCTCACAGATTATTCTTCAATATCATTTACAGAAAACTTTTCTAATCATGGACAAGGTACTAATGGTGGAATAAACCAAGCA
>JAUQWR010000089.1 GCA_030835065.1 Candidatus Kapaibacterium sp. | reverse complement strand
TACAGTTGGTATATTCTTGTCGTCGGTAAATTATTTTTATAGATCAAGCGAAACTGCTCAATACTTCTTTATGCTATTGGCTCCATCGAGCTCGTTCCAGGAAGTATTGTTCGATATGATTTGGATGCCTGAATTAATGATGTTGATTATTACAGTACTATCCTTTTTGGTAGTTTTTGTAGTATCCATAATAATAAGGGTGTTTGCATTTTTTGTGAGAGCCAGAGTTTATCTGACAGACGCTTTGACAATTACTATTTGGGGTGGAATACCATATTTAGTATTGTTGCCTTTATCTATAGTATTGGTTAGATTGCTTGTAATGGTACCCGAACTTGTAACGTTCTTCATTATATTGTATTTGGGATTGAATGTGTGGGTGATTGCAAGAATATTGAGATCTACAGCTGTTGTGTTTGACAAACCTGCTATGAATGTATATATAATCGGAACAATATTCCTTGTTTTGATGGTTGGTATTCCTATTGGTATTTATCAAATCAAATATTCAATATTTGCATATTTCCAATACTTCACAGAAGTGATGATAAATATATAAATATCATGTGATTGTGGAATTTATTATTGCTTATATATAGCTATAATTTTTAATGAAAATGCTTGACTGATTATTAATAAAAGTCAAGCATTTTTTTATACAAATTTTCAAAGTAATGAAGAAGCAAAGCAGGAGCACAAAGTCAAGAGAAGAATCGATAATGAAAAGAATAAGATAATAAGAAACTTCATTATGGGGATACTTCAGGAATTTGTTAAATTGAAAATTTTGGTGTTGATGAATTATTTGTCGCCTGAAGCATTCGAATTATTAAAAATCACTTAATTCTTTATCCATCATTTTGGGGACACTCCAATACACTTCAAATTTATAAATATCAAATACTTTGTGTAACTTTGTGTGAAAACTTTGTGCAACTTTGTGATCCAATTCTTATAAAAATATTTATTATTAAACTATAATCATTATAAAGGGTTTAAAAATGAATGAAAATCAAATCAGTAAGATCATCCTTGACTGTGCATTTAAGGTACATTCAAAACTTGGTTCAGGTTTGCTCGAAAAAGTTTATAAGGAATGTTTAACTTTCGAACTTGAGCAAAAGGAATTGTTCGTAGAAAAAGAAATTGCGATGCCTGTTTATTATGAGAATATTAAAATGGATTGTGGTTATAGAATTGATATTTTAGTAGAAAGACAAGTAGTTATTGAACTTAAAGTAGTTGAATCTTTTACAATTGAGCATGTTGCTCAGTGTTTGACTTATATGAAGTTAGCTCAGTGCAAGCTAGGATTGTTATTGAATTTCTATAAATCATCTTTGAAAGATGGAATTAAAAGATTAATAATCTAAATTAAAATAATTATGAAGCAGAAATGCAGGAGCAAAGTGAAGACAATGAGGCAATTGTGAATAGAAGAAGAAATGCAGGAGCATGAAGTGAAGACAATGAGGTAATTGTAAATCGAAGAAGCAAAGCAGGATCACAAAGTAACACAAAGTTATTACACAAAGTTGCACAAAGTCAAGAGAAGAAATTAAAAATGAAAAGAATAAGATAATAGGCATGATCATTTTATGCAAATTTTCAAAGTAATGAAGAAGCAAAGCAGGAGCACAAAGTCAAGAGAAGAAATCAATAATGAAAAATATAAGATAATAGGCTCATCATTTTATGCAAATTTTCAAAGTAATGTAGAAGCAAAGCAGGATCACAAAGTAACACAAAGTTATTACACAAAGTTGCACAAAGTCAAGAGAAGAAATTAAAAATGAAAAGAATAAGATAATAGGCATCATCATTGTATGCAAATTTTCAAAGTAATGAAGAAGAAATGCAGGAGCACAAAGTCAAGAGAAGAATCGATAATGAAAAAAAAATGCTTGATTTGCCTTTTTTTAAATCAAGCATCTTTATATGAAATGTAAACTTAATAGATCTTACTTTCGAATTAATTCCAGCTTTGCATAAGCCAACATAAGCTGCTTTTTGCCAACACTGAATAATACAGTAGCTTTGCGCTGGTTTCCTTCTCCACTCAATCCAGTTATTCTGCCAACACCGAATTGCATGTGTTTCACTGTATCACCTATCTTGAAATTGAAGACTGGCGGAGGTAATTGAGAATAAGATTCATTAGCAGGAATATCATCAAAAAAGCTTCTGGTCTTTGCTGGTTTGGGAATACCCATTGTAGGTCTTGCGCTTGGTCTGTCCGGACTACCTTTTTTTGCAATAAGAGACTCATCAATTTCACGAATAAATGGCGATGGAAACTGCTGAGATATATTACCAAATCTAAATCTTTGTTCGCAATATGAAATATGAAGTTTTGTTTCTGCTCTGGTGATAGCAACATAAAACAATCTACGCTCTTCCTCCAACTCAGAATCATCAGCATCAGAGCGGGTGAGAGGAAACAATCCTTTTTCCAATCCTGCAATAAATACTTCATCAAATTCCAAACCTTTTGCAGAATGGATTGTCATAAGCGTCAATTTGTTTTGCGATATATCTTTTTCATCAAGTTCGGAAATTAAAGAAATTTGCTGAACATAATCAGCTAAACCAGCATCAGGATTATTTTTGACAAAGTATGCAATGTCGTTGATCACAGCTTCAATATTACGTAATTTATCACGAGACTCGTCAGTTCCGATTTCGCGGTACATGTCAAATAGCCCGGTTTCATTCAAATATTCAGATACAATCGTAGGCAGATCATATTCAGCATTTGCAACAGCAGCAATATGTTTGTAGATCATGTAAGCAAAATTTTTGGCAGCAACAGCAGCTCTTTTTTGCAAATCGCTATTCATTTCGGCTAATTCGAAGGATTTGATAAGAGATACATTATGCATTTCCGCATAATTTTGTAGATGCCTTAGAGATGTGTTGCCCAATCCACGTGGAGGCTCATTGACAATACGAAGCAATGATTCAGAATCCATTGGATTGACAAGTATTTTGAGGTATGCCAGCACATCCTTGATTTCTTTTCGTTTATAAAAAGACATACCACCTACGATTACATAAGGGATATTATGCTTTCGACAAGCATTTTCAAATTCTGCCGATTGTGCATTAGTTCTATATAAAACTGCGATTTCTTTCAAAGATTTGCCTTTGCTTACCGCCATTTTAATTTTGCTAATAATTCTTTCTGCCTCGTCGCGAGAATCGTTAAACTGCAGCAGTTCTATTAAATCACCGTCAGGATTATCAGTCCAAAGTTTTTTGGGTATTTGCTTTCTATTATATTTAATTACAGAATCAGCCGCAGCAAGAATTGTTTTGGTGGAGCGGTAATTCTGCTCTAAACGTATGATCTTGCAATAAGGATAGTCATTCTGGAAATTTAAAATATTACCAATATCGGCACCGCGCCATCCATATATACTTTGAGCATCATCACCAACTACACATATATTCTGGTGAGCACGAGCTAATAAATTGACCACTAAGTATTGAGCATGGTTAGTATCTTGATATTCATCCACCATTATGTATTTAAATTTTGTCTGATATTTTTCCAAAACAGATCTATCAGATTCTAAAAGTTTAATCATATTTAGGATTAAATCATCGAAATCCATACAATTATTTTCTTTAAGCTTGCGTTCGTATGCTTCGAAAATTTGAGCAATAATTTTATCGTTCGAAAAACTAGAACCATCATGAAGTTGTTTCCAATTGAGCATATTGTTTTTTGCATTGGAAATTTTAGTTCTTACTTGTTGGGGAGTCAAATCTTGCTGAGATATATGAAGCGAATTCATTACAGACTTGATTAGGCTGAGTGAATCATCAGTATCATAGATAGTATAGTTGCTGGTAAAACCAATTTTTTCCGCTTCAAATCTAAGAATCTTAGCAAAAATCGAATGAAATGTGCCAGCCCATATTTTATTTGCAGCATCTCCAACCATTTTAGAAATTCTATCTTTCATTTCATTAGCAGCTTTATTAGTAAATGTTAGTGCTAATATTGAATAGGCGGGAATGCCCTGCTCAAGAAAATATGCTATTCTGTTTGTGAGAACTCTTGTTTTGCCACTGCCAGCGCCTGCAACAATTAATAGAGGTCCATTGATTGATTTTACTGCTTCGGCTTGCTCAGGATTTAGTCCTTTGAATATATCTGAGCTGTCTTCGAATGTATTTTTTTTGATTAATTTCATACTTTTTAAAAAAAATTCAAATATTAAACATTAAAATTACTCAAAATTCGATTAATAAGAAAATGAGCTGACGCATTGTTGAAAATAATCGACAAAAACGATTTGTAAAAGTTGGAAGAATCGCCAGGAGCTTGCATATCTAATAGAATATTCGATTTGTTTTAATAAAATCAAGGGTTTGCTATGAAAGAAGACAAAGAAGCCGACAAAAAGTACAACAAGCATGGCTTAATTTCGCGTACTTTTTATGAAGAAGAATTGTCGAAATTGCAAAAAGAGTTGGTAAAGCTTCAGTATTGGGTAAAACAACAAGGATTGAGGGTAGTAATAATTTTCGAAGGTCGTGATGCAGCAGGCAAAGGCGGCACAATAAAACGGATTTCTGAAGCATTGAATCCTAGAGGTTGCCGTGTGGTAGCTCTCGAAAAACCTTCGGATAGAGAGCAGACTCAATGGTATTTCCAGCGTTACGTATCTCATCTGCCTGCAGCTGGCGAAATTGTTATTTTCGACCGCTCTTGGTATAATCGTGCTGGAGTAGAAAGAGTTATGGGATTTTGCACTGAAGATCAGTATCAAGAATTTTTGCGCTCTTGTCCTGAATTTGAAAAAATGATTGTGCGTTCGGGCATTTTATTGTTAAAATATTGGATTTCGGTGAGTGACGAAGAACAAGAAAAACGTTTCCGCGAACGTGCAGAAAATCCTTTAAAAAGATGGAAACTTTCGCCAATTGATATTTCTTCCTGGAATAAATGGGTAGAATATTCTAAAGCTAAAGATGAAATGTTTAAGTTTACTGATATAAAACAAGCTCCATGGTATGATGTGCAAGCAGACGACAAGCGAAAAGCAAGATTGAACTGCATCACACATATTTTGAGTATGATCCCTTATAAAAATGTCATGCCCGAGCCAATTGTTTTGCCACCAAGAAAAATAAATGATAATTATGTAAGACCTCCTATGAGTGAAATAAATTTTGTTCCAAATGTTTATTAACATTAAGAGAGGACCATATATGGGTCGAATTAAACTAATCTTTACAGCACTGTGTTTGGGACTTTTTGTCTTTAGTTTTGCATATTCGCAAGAAGATGTTTTGCGTCCAAAAGGCAAATCAAAATATCAAGATAGCTACGAATATGACCAAGCACATCAACCATTTATATTGGGTATTGAAGCGGGGCTAAACTATAATATGCTTAGCCAGACTCAGGATTGGTATTACGAACACGGTACAATATATGATGGCTTAGAATCAGCTTCTGGATTTTCTCCGCATTTGGGTGTTTTAGTGGATTATCCTCTTAATCATAATATGGGAATCCAATTGAGATTATCCTATGATTCTAAATATGCTCAGGTAGATATCGATGGTTTCGACTATAATTATAGTCTTGTGCCAAAAGATATGACCGGAGATGTTGATGTAGTGGCTAACTATACTACAGTTACACCACTCTTCAGATATAATTTTGACGAAAATTTATTTATGACAATTGGTCCAACAATACATATTTTGTCGAGTGAAATTGAAACTGGCTGGGATATGGCTGTAAAAGGTGATGTGCTTGATAATATTCCATATTGGGATTACTTAGGGTTTGGTCCATTTTCAGCTCAAAAACTTACTTTTAATGTCTTAGATGAATATAAAGTGGAAACTCGTGTTGGATTGGAATTTGGAATTGGTTATAAAGTGCCAATAGCTAAAAACATATATCTGGTTCCTCAAGGCAGATTCCAATATATGTTGTCGAAATTTGAGAAGGACTCTCAATTATTGAATTCAACAAATTCGACAGTGATTGAAGAAACAAAAGATGTGATGATGCATTCGATAGTCTTTGCACTTGGCTTATGGTTTGAGTTTTAGAGGAGAAGCAAAATGAAAAAAAATATACTTATAAGCTTGTTAATATTTGCTGCTGTAATCGAAACATTTGCTCAGCAAATTAGTATAGTTCCTTTGAACTTCAATACCAAAGCCGATGAATTTGCTCCTGTAGTAACTCAAAATGCTACTAGGATATATTTCAGTTCTGATAGATACAGGGGCCAAAAAGTCTATTCAATCAAAAAAATTGATGGTGATTGGACTGCACCTGAATTATTACCCGGAGATATAAACGACTCGAAACAATCCGGCTCTATTGCAATTACTCCTGATGGGCAATATATTATTTTTGCAGCCTACGATCATGATGCTAAAAGTGAAGGCAGAACTGATTTGTATAGTGCTAGAAAAGTAAATGGAAAATGGGTCGAAATTACTAATCTTGGACCTTCAGTCAATTCAGATTATTGGGATTCTCAGCCTACACTGACCAGCGATGGCAATACTTTGTTTTTTGTAAGTGACAGACCGGGCGGACAAGGCG
>JAUQWR010000088.1 GCA_030835065.1 Candidatus Kapaibacterium sp. | reverse complement strand
GATGCAATCCTGAAGTAATTCTCGGAAGAATAAATATGAAGAATGGTACAGTAACAAAAGCAATAATTGAATATACTGCGCTTATTCGAGCTCTCAAATCCTCTCTTTCAATTGCAGATCTTAAAGCAAAATACGCCGAATAAATTAATAATAAAAAGAAAATTGAGGTTTCGCGAGGATCCCAATTCCAGAAGCTTCCCCAATTGAATTTTGCCCAAATCATGCCTGTTGTAGTTGCCAAAACTGTATAAACCAATCCAAGAGAAGCAGCTGCAAGAGTGATATAATCATATTTTATATCTTTTTTCTTTAAATACATTACTCCAAATATCATCGAAATAAGATATGCTAAAACAGATACCCAAGCAACCGGAACATGAAATGGCATAATCTTTATTTTTTGTTCGAGTCCGATTACATATGGTAATACAACCAATGGACTTTCGGCTTCAATAGATACAAATTTGTAATAATTAGAATCTTGCTTCACGACATTTAGTATAAAATGATTGGAATTATTTAATTGAGCAAGAATCGATTCGTCGGCAATCATTTTTCTAAAGGATTTATTATCATCTTTATGATCATAAATCTTTAGGAATGAATTAGCATTTTCGTCCTTTTGCAATGTTTTTTCATTTAGATAAACATGTACAGGCAATTTATGGTTTGGTGCCATACTAAACATATAGTCGGCTACATCATAATTAGCTCCGATTTTTGGAAATAAAGTAACAATCGAAGACAAAAGGATTAGACCAATAGCAGTTAATTTCCACCAAGTTGGTTTCGGCTTTGTCAATCCTCCGTACGTTCCGAGGAACATACCTATACCTAAACAAACTATATATACTAAAGCTTTCATCTGACTCCTAATATAGTGATTAATATTCCTGCTGAATAATCAGCGAGTACCCGCCGTTAGACGAATTACCCGCAAAAATGATTGAATAGTTTTTGCCATTTGTCAATAATATATCGTCTATTCTGGTTAATTGCTTTTTTCCTTCAGCATTTTCAAATATCAAACTGAATTTTTTTGCCTTGTTTAGTGTTTCTATTGCTGATACTGATTTATAATCGATATTTTCGAAAATATATGTGGAATCATTCAACTTCACATTTACCTTTGGTATTTCGCTACTAGCATTTATAAATCTGCGTTTATGATTATTAAAGTCTGCCCCCATTGGTGCAGATTGAATGTCAAACACCTGAATATTATCATTCGATCCCGATGCAATTATTAAATTTCTTTTCGACTTATCTGCATTAAAATTAAATTGGACTCCATTGAGACTTATTGTATTTGCACCTTCGTTTACTACTGTAGCGAGCGAACCTCCATAATATAATTTCCCATTATTTATCAATCCGGGAAAATTAATATTCAATACATTTTTGCCTGGCACTACATTTACTAACTGAACAAATACTCCATAATCAGCAAAAGATATAAAATTCTCTTGGGTTTCTTCTTCTACCAACGAGATTTTTTCGTCTCCATTTTCATCTTTGGTAAATATCAATAAATAATTTTTGTTGGATTCTATATTCAAACGCGAACTCAGCAAATACTTTGCCGGTTCGGATGAAGTAAATACAGCAACTGGTATAACTCCTTGAGGCACTATAAAATAATCAGATACTTGCCCAAAATGCAATTTGCTTGCTATTAAATCACCTGATTTGAATCCTTGAATTGAGTCGTCTGCAGACCAATTACTGGTTTCTCTTGCTCCGAGCGATACAGTTATTCCATTGACTTGCTTTGAGCTGGCGTTTACTACTCTTATGATTGATTTATTACCTTTGTCTTCTCTCAATCTTACCGGCTCAATTATTATAGTCTTTTGAGCTTTATAATCACCGGAATCTGCACTAATTAAAGTATATTTTTCATTTACATCGAAGGAACCAAATGTCTTATTTTTTTCATTGCCATTTATAAATGTCAATATTGTATCTTTGCTTGTCGATACACAAGTTTCTTGACCAACGTAGTTTGAAATTCTAAATGGTACTAAACCGGATACAATATCCGAACCTGGCGTTTTTCGAATATCAACTGCCTGAGAAGACAAATTAATAGTTCTAATATATGTGTTTCTTTCAATTACTTTTTCTGGATAAGACATTGCATCAGCGCCTTCAGACATTTCATTCAGCAATACTAATTCTTCTTGATTTGAATTATTCAACCTGACAAAAAGAGTGTATTGACCTCGCTTTAGCAAATTTAATTTATATAATCCTTTTAGTTCAGGTACTCCAGCATTATTTTTGATTAAAGAAACAGTAATTTCTCCTGAGCGAACACCAATAGCAGGAGTAAATTTTCTATATTGAACTCCTTGGAAAATACTTTGTCCATTAGGGCAACCCAAAGCAAGCGAATAAGTTGTCAAAGAATCAGGAATTGCATTGAATAGCTTAATATATGCTTCGATGGATGTGACTGGTATAGTAGATGAATTTGTAAAAGAAATTAAAGTATCTACTACCCTGTAATTATTCGCACCAATATGGCTTGGCAAAGCCACAACCGTATAAATCAAATTACGAGCATATCTTTGCTTATAAGGCAGTCTATATTCGATATTACCATTCTTTTTTACTATCATGCTAGTAGAGTCAGCTGGTGGTTGTAGCAAAGATGAGCTTGCACCATAAGCAATATCAGTAAACTGAGCTAATTCTTCCATACTCAAAGTGCGAGGTTCTTTATCACCGGCTAAATTAATAAATCTGACTTTTACTGATTCACTTTTTGGAGGAGGATTCACTAGTGAATCATTCTCGTCAATACATGAATTGAGCAAACCGGAAATAATAACTAACAAGATTAAAACTTTATTTTTTAACATACCACACCGCTTATTCTCTAATAAGATTTTTATATATATTATAATTTTCATCATCAAAACAAACGAAATAGACTATTTCAGGAATAGAATTATTTTCTAAATATTTTTCCACAACAGATAATACAATATTTGCTGCTCGATTTTTTGGAAAGGAATAAATCCCAGTGCTTATATTAGGAAATGCAATAGATTTAATTCCAAAATTTGTTGCAATTTTCAAAGCATTAGTATAGCATGATTCCAATAGAGCATCTTCATTGTTATTACCACCATTCCAAATAGGACCAACACAATGTATCACATATTTGGCAGCTAATTTATATCCCTTTGTAATTTTTGCTTCACCAGTAGGGCAGCCATTTAATGTACGGCATTCTTCCAATAAATCTATACCTGCAGCCCTATGAATAGCTCCATCTACACCAGAGCCACCCAATAAACTCGAATTGGCAGCATTTGCAATTGCATCAATTTCAAGCTTTGTAATATCACCTTTAATCAATTTAATTCTTGACATATTTATTGCTCTTAGTTGCAATCACCATAAGATTCGGATAGAATGCTTGAGAATTATCCAGCTTATCAATTATCCATCCGATAATATTAACTTTTAAAGTAATAACAAACCATAATGGCATTAGTAACGCAAATAAAGTTCTTAAGAATTTAAAAGAAAAAATAAATGCTAAAAACATAAAACCAAAAGAGCTTCCAAATCCGCCTTGTTTGCGGATTTCAAGGATTTCGTAACCCATACTTTCCATAACATATCTAATACCATTTGCCGAAAATCTTCTATAATCATAAGGCATTGCATGTTCGCATTCGATAAATGGCAAAGTAATTACAACTTTTCCATTAGGTTTTAGGATTCTAAAAATTTCTTTAAGAAAAAGATCTAAATTATCCACATGCTCGAGAGCCTGAGTACTAATAATACTATCAAATTCATTATCATTTATGGGCCAAACTTTATCTCTTTCCACAACAATATCAATATGTTTATCTTTATAAACATCAAGTCCAAGATGTTCGTCCACATTTGTTAATAAATATTTATAAGGCTTATCGCCACATCCAACATCCAATAATTTGCCCTTAAGCGAAGGCAGAACTTCTCTCAAATCTCTGTTTAGATCTTTTGCACCTAACCAGCAATAATGCAATATGTTACAGTTTGGATTTTTCCCGGCAATTTTATCATAAATATTATAAAATTTATCTCTTAAACTCATAATAATTAACCATACCTAAAATTAAAATTTATCTGATAATTTTCATTTTTCGATATCAGACTAAAGTATTTCATATATTTAATTTTGTAATTTAAGCGATTTCCCTTAATTTTTCAATTAATATATTTAAGAATTTTTATTAACTATTTTAGAAATGTATATGGAATTTGGTGTCAAAAACGTAATCTTTATTGTTCTATTCGTGATTGCTTTTGGTTTTCTAATCAAAAACGTCATGAGGCTCATCTCCTATCTAAAGGTTGGACAAGCAGAAAACCGTACGGATAGAATATCAGAAAGAATAATGCAAACTCTAAAAATAGCAATTTTCCAAACCAAAATTTTCCGTGAGCCGAGCGGTGGTACTGTCCATGCTTGGATATTCTGGGGATTTTTAGTTCTTTTGTTTGCTGCTTCAAACTCTGTATTTACAGGTTTCGGATTCAAAAATATTTATAATTATCTTGGTCCGATCTATTCTGTAATCTCTGTTTTGATTGATGTATTCTGCGTACTTATCATAATGGGTATCGTTTGGGCATTATACAGAAGATATATTGCTAAAGTTGCTCGATTGCAGGTAGAAGGCGAAAAAGTAGAAGCGGGTATGATACTTTTGATGATTTTTACAATCGTAACATCATTGCTTTTAGAAAACGCAAGTGCAATCGTAATGAATACTGATGCATCATGGGCAGTAAGACCATTTTCAGCTTTATTAAGCACTATTATCAGCCCTGATTCTGCTGAGTTTATCCATGAAGCTTCCTTCTGGATTCATATTCTTTGCATTTTCGGCTTTATGAATTATCTTCCTTATTCAAAACATTTGCATGTTTTGACATCTGTTCCAAACGTTTTTCTTTCTTCGTTAGAACCAGTCAATAAATTAGAAAAAATTGACTTCGAAGCCGAAGGCGTAGAAAAATTTGGTGTTGTCGATATCGAAGATCTTAAGTGGAAAACCCTTTTAGATGGCTATACTTGTACTCATTGCGGAAGATGTACAAGCGTATGCCCTGCAAATTCAACTGGCAAAGTACTCGATCCACGCGAAATTATTATTCAAATTCGCGACAGAGTTATGGACAAAGCTCCTTTGGTGGTAAAGCAATCTCAAAATCCTGAACTTGAGCTAAGCGACGAAGAAAAAGCATTACTCGACAAAAAATTTGTCGGAGAATACGAAAACATTGAAGCTTTATGGCAATGTACTACTTGCGGTGCTTGTATGCAAGAATGCCCTGTTACTATCGAACACGTTCCAGCAATTGTTGGTATGCGCCGCTCTTTAGTAATGATGGAATCAAATTTCCCTGCAGAGCTCCAACCTACTTTTGGCAATTTGGAAAACAATGCAACTCCTTGGGCTTTCTCTGCTTCTGAAAGAGCTGATTGGGCTGAAGGTACTGGCGTTAGAACTGCTGCTGATAACCCTGACTTTGATGTTTTATTCTGGGTGGGATGTGCTGGTAGCTTTGATGATAGAGCTAAGAAAATCTCTGTTGCTTTCTCTAAATTGATGCAAATTGCTGATATCAATTTCGCTATTCTTGGCAACGAAGAACAATGTAATGGTGATGTAGCCAGACGCACCGGTAATGAATATTTGGCTGATATGCTTGTTAAAGCTAATATTGAAACTATGAATAGATATAACGTTAAGAAAATTGTTACTATCTGCCCCCACTGCTTCAATACTTTTAAAAATGAATATCCTGACTTCGGCGGCAATTACGAAGTAATCCACCATACTCAGTTCCTCGAAGAACTTATTGAATCCGGCAAACTCAAAATCAAAAAAGAAGGCATGGAATTGATGAATATTGCTTATCATGATTCATGCTACTTGGGAAGGTATAATAAGATTTATGACGAACCAAGAAAAGTTTTGAATGCTATCCCTGGCTTAAATATTAAAGAAGTGGAACGCTCTGGCGATAGAGGCTTATGCTGCGGTGCTGGCGGTGGTCAAATG
>JAUQWR010000087.1 GCA_030835065.1 Candidatus Kapaibacterium sp. | reverse complement strand
TACTTTAATGGATATTCCTCAGATTTCAGATACAACTACAAGTGTATTGATACCAAATCAAAATACAACCTATTATTGGAGAGTTAAAGCTGAAGACACAACAAATGTTGGATTCTGGTCTGCTATCCGTCCATTCAAAACAACTATTTATGCTCCTGCAGCATTAACTCCTTTAGATTCTGCTACAGGTCAAGCTTTGGCTCAGCAATTATCTTGGTTTGAGTTGGATACAAATGCTGTATATAGCCTTCAAATTTCTGAAAAAGCAGATTTTTCTACAAAATTGATTGATACTACTAATCTTAGTAAAGCTAATTTTAATTACACATTCAATAGATTCGACTTCAAGTATTTCTGGAGAGTTAAAGTCAATTTGAATGGTTGCACAAGCAACTGGTCAAAAACTTATATATTCAAGACATTATTAAACAAACCTGTGCTTGAAACTCCTACTGATAGCTCGACAAAGCTACCATTAAAAATCACATTTACTTGGAAAGCAGTTACAAATGCAAGTACTTACGATATTGAATTTGACACTACAAAGGCATTCAATAGCCCTATGGGAAGAACCGGTGTACCAACAAACACAATTACAATAAGTGACTTTGCTGAAAACACAAGATTCTTCTGGAGAGTTAAAGCCAAAAATGCTGAAGGTGCTAGTGCTTGGTCTGATGTATTTTCATTTACAACAAACTACAAACTTGCTGATATTCCTAAGTTAGAAAGCCCTACCAACTCATCTGTAATGGTTCCTATAAATATTAACTTGGTATGGAACAAATCTAAATTAGCTGATTCTTATCAATTGCAAGTTACCGAAGAAAATGAATTCAGCACTACAATTATTGATACTACTAACCTTACTGATACTACTTTTGCTCTTAAAAATCTCAAAAACTATAAAATATATCGTTGGAGAGTAAGAGCCCTTAATAAAGGTGGATATACTGAATGGTCGCCAATTTATTACTTCCGTACTATTGCTTTAGTTCCTTCAGATCCGGCTGCTCTAGTATTCCCTGCTGATGCAGCTACTAATACCGAAACAGCTGTTAAATTAACTTGGAAAGAAGTTGATAGAGCCGAAGCATATAATATTTTGGTTGCTGAAGATAAAGACTTTACAAAAATTGTACTAAACGAACCTAAAGTTTGGGTTGTTTTCAAAAACTTATACAACTTAAAACCATTGACTAAATATTTCTGGAAAGTTCGTTCTTGGAACGAAGCAGGTTACGGTCCTTGGTCTGAAGTACGTACATTTACTACAAAAGAAGTTGTTTCTGTTAATGAAGAATTAATAGCAAAACTAAACTTATCGGTAAGTCCAAATCCAATTAATACTGATGCCAAGCTATCTTTTGTTCTCGAAAATTCAACAAATGTAAAACTTGAATTATTTAATGCTAATGGCGAATTTGTAAGTTCATTATATAATGGTTTCTTAAATTCTGGCAATAATTCAATTAGCATCAATACTCATGAATTTGCTTCAGGAGCTTATATTCTCAACATGAGCTTCGATAATAATTCAGTTAGATATATGATTATTGTAAATAAATAAACATATAAACTCGTGAATAAAAGGGATTAGTCTTACAGGCTAATCCCTTTTATTTTTTCATTCTGTCCATTTTTTAAGACTTTTTTAATAAATAATCAATTAGAATTTATTATATTTATTTTCAGTCAATATTTAAAACTATTATTTTAAAAAAAAATGATTAAAAAAATATACTTTTTATTGATAATTATTGTTATAAGTTCATGCAGTTCAGTACAGCCATTGAAAATTGCAATTTCAAAAGGTGCTGGTTCTGAAGCATACGATAGATATGGAGCATGGCTAAAGCATGATAATTCAGAAATTGAAACTATCGATCTTTATTATACAAGCCTTGGCAAAGCATTAACTATTTTAGATAATTGCGACGGATTAATTCTATCTGGTGGTCCAGATGTCCATCCTGCTAGATTTGGAATGCCTAATGATACTGCACTTTGCACAATTGATTTGAAACGTGATACTCTCGAATTTGCTCTAATAAAAAAAGCTTTAGAGAAAAAAATCCCCATTTTGGCAATTTGCCGCGGTGCTCAAATCATTAATATTGCTTTAGGTGGAAACTTAATTATTGATATACCTTCAATGAAACCTTCTGATATCAAACATCAATGCCAAGACAAAAACAATTGCTTTCATAATATAAATATTATGCCACTTACTACACTTTCTTCTCTAACGACAAATACAATCGAGACTGTTAATACTAATCATCATCAAGGTATTGGTAAATTAGCTCCTGAACTTAAAGCAACTGCGTTTTCGGCTGATTCGATTGTAGAAGCTCTTGAATGGATTAATCCAGACAACAAGTCATTTCTTATAGGTGTCCAATGGCATCCGGAAAGAATGGATATTAAAGCCTCTCTATCTGGTAGAATTTTAAATCTTTTTTTAAATAATGTACAAGCCTATAGGAATCAGAAGAAAGGATCTAATTTCTCGAAAGTTGATGTTCCATAAACAAAGTTTTTTTAAAAAGCATATTGTTTAATATTCTATCATTTAGATCAGTAGGTATGCCTTCTTTGTTCCAATGACCTTTGCAAGAGCATGCATCCAGGAATACACATTGTATTGGGATATCTAATGCCTTAGCTTCGTATCCACCAGTCAATAAATTCAATACACAAGCAACTCCAACAAGCCCAATTTCAGGATTTCCAGACCATTTTTCCAGCCATGTGCTGAAATCTGAAGAATGTGGTATAATACAAGTTTCGTAGTTTTTTATTCTTCCAAGTTTATCTATTTTATTAATTTTACAAGTATTAGAACAAGCTGTGCACTTGAAATCACCATTAATATTTATGGCTTTGCAATCATCGCCTTTTTCTTTCATGCATGCAGGCAAAAGCACTACCTTTCTCTTAGTATCTTCATATTTCGATCTGAAAGCTCTATTCATTATCTCAGCACCTACCATATTCAAATGATATTCAGCTTCGCGACGAGCAGTAAAAATTATATCTTCGCGCCACATATATTTAGTGTATTGATGTTTTAAGAATTCATTGACTTCGCTTGTATACTTTCCTAAAACAGGTACTGATTCTAATTCAAATTTTAATGCTGCTTCTATTGATTTCAATATAAAATCTTTTACGTAAAAATCAGATTTTGAACTCAAATACTTTATCCAATTTTCAAATCTTATTACTTCTTGCTTAAATTCAGAGCTGGCATCAAGCCAATTATTCAATACTTTAAAATTTTCTAAATTTGGATGAGCAATTATTTCATTTTGTTTATTCAATGGATTATAGAATAAAGTATATAAAATTCCTCTCACTTTGTCGATATTCTTTTTATGTTTTGGATATTGTTTTCTCCATAAATTCAATTTCTTACTGAATGATGCCACAAAAAATGGTAGTTTACTAGCTAAAATTGAATATTGATTCCAAAATACACCTAAAGAAATGATTTCTAACAAATACTCTTCGTCTGCCCTAAGCTCTTCAAGTTCTTCTTTTTTTAGGAACTCTTTATATTCTAATACATAATCAATAAAGTTTATGGAATAATCAAACAATACTTTATCAGTATAATTTGCCAAAATCCCATAAAATTCATCAGAGTATACTTCTTCTTTATTAAGCTTATATGTCATTATATCATTCTTTATATTACAAATCATTCATTGATTAATACGAAATTTTCAATACAAAAGTTACAATCAATTAAGCATTTTTACTTCAATTTCGTTGTTTTTTGTTAAATTGCATTTTTTGAATTAATTGAAATGCATATGCAAGCTAATGATGAATTAAAAGCCGAGGTTAGAGATTTTTGGGATAGCAAAACCTGTGGCACTTGGGAAGTTGAAAAAGAAAAATTTTCTAAGGAATATTTTGAAGAAATTGAAGACGTTAGATATAAATTACAACCAGAAATTTTTTCATTTGCCGAGTTTACTCGATACAATTCCAAAAAAGTTTTGGAAGTAGGTGTTGGTGCCGGCACTGATTTTCTTCAATGGGTTAGAGCTGGTGCAGAAGCTTGGGGCATCGATCTTACTGAAAATGCTTGCGAACACGTTCGCAGACGCTTAGAGCTTTATAATCTTAAAGCACAAGATATAAGAGTTGCCGATTCAGAAAATTTACCTTTCGATGATAATAGCTTCGATTTAGTATGGAGTTGGGGTGTAATTCATCACTCACCTAACACTCCAAAAGCACTTTATGAAATTATTCGTGTACTTAAACCCGGTGCAAAAGCAAAAATTATGATTTATCATAGACACTCTATTCTTGCTTATCTTTTTTGGGTAAAACATGCCTTGCTTAAGTTTCGCCCTTGGAAATCTTTGGCTTGGGTTTTGTGGAATTTCATGGAAAGCTCCGGCACTAAGGCTTATACTGTGAAAGAAGTAGAAAAATTACTCGAGTCTAAACCTGTAACTAATGTTAAAATTAAACCTGTATTGACTTACTATGATAAATTGCTAAGATTCAATAAACCTATGCAGTTAGTATCAAAATTATTAGCTATTATACTTGGTGGCGACAAAGCTGGGTGGTTTCTTACAATTGAATTTGACAAGAAAATGTAACCCTTAGCCTTTTACAGTGTTAATATTTTAATTATTTAATATTTTTTTGGGTTGATGGCTTGTATCGATTATTTACGATATTTATATTGTTTTTTGCGGTTCAGTATTTAAATGCAGAATCCATCAATCTCTATGATATTAATCCTGTCAATTTTCCCGAAATAAAAGCTAAGCTTTTTGTCTTAGATAATTCTGGCAATCAGATTACAAATTTATCAGCGTCTTCCTTTACATTAACTGAAAACTCTCAGCCAATTGCAATTAAAAATATTAGTTGCAATCAAGTGGCTAATCCACAGGCTATTTCTTCGGTTTTAACTATTGATATATCCGCTTCAATGAAAGGAAAAGGATTGGATCTTGCTAAAGCTGCTGCAAAAGAATGGCTAGAGCTTTTTCCTTATAATAATTCTGAATGTGCTGTCTCTAGTTTCAATCATAATAACTATATTAATTGTGACTTGACAAATAATAAATCTAAACTTTTGAAATCAATAGAAAATTTCTTGCCCGATGGCGGCACAAATTTTAATACTGCACTAATAGATTCATCTTTTGGTGCTCTGCTTTTACTAGAAAAAGCAAAAAATCAAAAAATTGTTGTATTATTGACTGATGGCGAAGCCAATGGCAATCAAGATAAAATTATTAATCTTGCAAAATCTAAAGGTATTAAAGTATTTTCGGTTGTGATTGGTATAGATTGTCCTGAAATTCTTAAAAATATTTCATCCCAGACTGGGGGCTATTGTTTTAATAATATTCAGACTATCGATGAAATTAAAAGTGCTTATCGCACTATACTCAGCCTTTCGAGAAATCTTCAAGCTTGCGAAATTTCTTGGATTAGCAATAGTTGCTCCCAATCGAATTCAATTATCCTCAAAAGTGATTTATCTTCGATTAGTGCTAGTGCCTCATACGATGTACCATTAGAAAAATTACCTTCTTTAAGCTTCGATATGCAAAGCTATTATTATGGAAAAATATTATTCCCATTCTCAAAAATCGAACAGTTTATTTTAAAGGCTAATAATTCCGATTTCAATATTAACTCTTTTAGCATTGATAATACTTCTTTCAAAATTGATAGCTGGGGTGGCACTTCTCCTCCTTTTACACTGAAAAAGGGTGAAGTCAGGAATATTATTATAAAATTTGAGCCAACCGATACATTATACACTGTAAGCAAATTTAAATTAATAATAGACAAATGTTTCTCTCCAGAGCTAATTTTATCTGGAGGCTCTAAAGATACTGCCTCTTCCAAACAATTAGAAGTAATTTACCCTAATGGTGGTGAGCTAATTCTTGCTGAATCAAAAACCAAGTTGATTTGGTCTGGCGTTTCTCCCGAAGATTCAGTATTGATTGAGATTAAAAATCCAAATGGAAAATGGGATACCGTTTCTTCAAGTGCATCTAAATTATCTTTCAATTGGTTGGCTTATCCTAATGAAGGTAATTATTTATTAAGACTTAGACACCTTTCGAATTTTACCGACCTTTCAAAAATTAAAATTCTCAACGAAGGTACTACATCTATCAAATCTATTGCCTGGAATCCAAGTGGCGATAAAATTGCAATTGCTCAGTCAAATAGAGTTTTTGTTCGTGATTATACCAATTGGAATTTATATAGAACTATATCAACAAGCGAGAACCAACTTAGTTATTTAAGATGGAATCCTACAAATCAATATATTGCAAGAGCAGGCAATTACGATCACATTCTGGTTTGGAATTCCGACAATTCTTCTGATGTAGCAGGATATAGATTAGATACTAAAACTTTAAATCATATTGCATGGTCGCCTGATGGCACTACTATGGCTGTTGGTTCTACAGAAGGGAATGTATATATTTGGAATACAAACGAAACCAAGCCTAGCAAAGTGTTTTCATTGTCAGGTGCTACTATTACACACTTGCAATGGTCGCCTGATGGACAATATATTTATACTTCTTCTAATGATGGTCGATTATTAAAATGGAACGCTTCTAATGCTTCTCTTGATAAGAATATTGTTATTGCAGCGGGTCCAATTAAATCATTTGATATTAGTAATTCAGGTAAATATTTGGCTTATGCTTTTAATAATAAAGTATATTTGATGAACCTTGAAATATTTAGCGTTTTCAAAACATTAGAAAATTTCTCAAATATAAACAAAATTAAATTCAATTTAGATAATCAATATTTAGCTATTTCAGATGTTAATTCTGTTGTTTTTTATTCTTTCCTTGAAAATAAAATTAATTCTGAGTATAATCATGGCAAAACTATTACTGATTTAGATTGGAAAAAGGATGGTACCGAATTAGCTGTTGCCTATAATAATGCTGATATTTGCTTTATCAAAACTAAAGATTTGCCATTTTCAAAAAAAACTATCCAAATTGATTCTTCTGATAATTACTGGTCTATAGTCAAACATAATTTTGTTACAAAAATCATTGATTTTGGTGAGCGTTTTGTAGGTTCAGTCAAAGATTCCACTGTCAAAGCAGTTATAACTAACAAAACTCCTATTGGAATTACAATTGATTCAATCAAAATTGTAAATAACGACGAATATGTTTTCTCTCTAAACAATCAATTTAAAAATACATTTCTCAAAACTAATGATAGTATTGATATCAGTATTTCCTTTAATGCATTAAACTCCGGATTAAAGACATCACAGCTTGTGTATTACGTTGATGGCAAAACATTCGAATCTCAAATCAGAGGCAATGGTATTATCCCATATTTATCATTGGATAAACAAAAAATTGATTTCGGCAAAGTGAACTCTGGACTGGATATCGAACTTAAGGAAAATATTCTTCAAAATATTTCAAGCCAAAACATAATAATCGATTCAATTGTAATTGTTGGTCCTGACTTAGACCAATTTTCATTGTATTTAGATGATAACATAATAAAATCTAATTCAACCGAAACAATCACAACTAAATTTAAAGCTAAGAATTACGGACGTACTTCGAGTTTGGCTAAAATTTATTTTGCATCACAAACACAAGCTATCGAATTACTACTAATTGCTGAAGTGGTCTCACCAATTATTGAAATTGCTGATTCTCCAATATTACATAACTTGCCATGCAGAAATATTTCAAGTATTGATTCAATAAAATTTACTAATTCTGGCGATGGGTATTTGAAGATTACTAATTTAAAATTTTCCAACCCTGACTTCAATTTTTCTGAAGATTATTCAAATTTTATTATTGATGCAAATAAATCTAAATATTTAAAATATGAATTCAAACCTGCAACTGCAGGACCTAAATCAAGTGAATTCTCTTTCGATTGTAATCCAACACAAACTGCTGAAACCTATTTCAATAAAATTATGAATGGTTTTGCAGATTCAATGAGTTTGAAAATTGATTACAATACTGCATTGATAAATATTAAATCTGAAAACAAAGATACCATAATTAAGGCTACTTTGTATAACAAAGGAAGTATTGATTATATTATCAAATCTCCCTATTCTGTTGGAAGATTTGATTTAATATCTGTTTCAAAAAATCCAATTCCTGCCCAGGATTCAAGTATTCTGAGTTTTAAGTTTAGAGGTGGAGGATTAGATTCTACATTTACATCGGAATTCAAATTTATTGATTCATGCGCAAATTTTGTCGATTTCACACTAACAGCTATTACTGGTGCCGGATCACCGAAATTGAGACTTATCGATACTATATTCATAAATAAACCAAATTGCCATAATGGACAATTTGATACAACTATTTATATTCATAATATTGGTACAGCAACATTAGTAGTAAGCGACTTCCATATTGAAGACGAAAAAGCTATTTTTAAAACTAGCTCTAATTCTACATTTAATATTAAACAAAATGATTCTATTCCTATTCAAATAACTTTCAATCCTGATTTAGGCGGTGAATATTTTGCTAATATGAAATTTGTTTCAAATGATAATTTGAATAGAACTGTGAATGTTATCATAAGAGGAATTTGGAACAATTATTCATTCGCAATAGATAAGGATACTCTGGATTTTGGTACATTGAAGGAAAATATTCCAAGTGAAAAAGCATTTTTGATTCACAACAATGGTCAATTATTACTCAATCCAATTTTTACTTTAAATAGCAATCTATTTAGTATTAACTCTTCCCTTCCAAATTCAATTCAAGTTGATGGCTCTCATAATATTCAAGTTGCTTTCAAAGGTGGCAGCTCAGGCAATACATATTTAGATTCAATTTCAATAACAGATAATTGTAATAAAACAAGAATTA
>JAUQWR010000086.1 GCA_030835065.1 Candidatus Kapaibacterium sp. | reverse complement strand
TCGAAAGCCTTTCTTCTAATGCTGAACTTAATCAATTATATTCAATTAATCTTCCCAAAAGATATATAATTGCTAATACAGTCAAAATTATTGATCCTTCGGGAAATGAAACAATCAAAGAAATTGCTTTATTGCCCACTGGTGCTGTTTTACCAATTGAAGATTTTAATCAGCCTGGTGTCTATACAATATTAAACTCTCAAGGCAAACTAATCAATATGTTGTCTGTCAATCTACCTAAAAATGAATCATATATCGGTAAAATTGACAAAGACAATATTTCTGATGAAATGAAATTACGATTAGATAAAAATGTGTATATAAACTTTATTGATGATATTAATAAAATAGCTAATGGAATTACAAGAGCCCGCACAGGTACAGAATTATGGATATTCTTTATATTTCTGGCTTTGCTTTGTGCAGCTGCTGAATTAATTGTAGAGCGTGTTAGCAAAAACGACTTAGGCGAATAATCAAATTGATTTGAAAAAAAAATGGGGCTTTCACGATTGTCATTATTATCATGACAATTTGAGAAAGCCCCAAAATTTTAAGCTTATATTATGACCACTTAATATTCAATTTTCTTGCAGCCAATGCATCATCAAGTCTCTTTAAAGGAGCATTTTGAGGTGCACTTGTTACAAGATCAGGATTAGTCTTAGCTTCTTGAGAAATTTTAATCATAGCATCAGCAAATGAATTCAAAGACTCAATTGTTTCAGTTTCGGTTGGCTCTACTAGCATTGATTCATGAACAATCAATGGGAAATAGATTGTAGGAGCATGGAATCCATAATCTAAAAGACGTTTAGCAATGTCTTTAGCACTTACTCCATTTTCTTTTTGTCTATCAGCAGAAAGTACGCATTCGTGCATACAGAATTCTTTATATGGGAATTCGTATTCATCTTTTAATAAAGCCATCAAATAATTTGCATTAATAATAGCATTTTCGCTTACTTCTCTAAGACCTTTTGCACCCAACATTCTCATATATGTATAAGCACGAACTAAAACACCAAAGTTACCAAAGAAAGTATGCATTTTGCCAATAGTTTTTGGGCAATCCATAACTAATTGGTAAGCTTCGCCTTCTTTTTTAATTTGAGGAATTGGCAAAAATGGTACTAATTTATCGCTAACACATACCGGACCAGCGCCAGGACCGCCGCCACCGTGAGGAGTTGAAAATGTTTTATGCAAATTGATATGCACACAATCAAATCCCATATCGCCAGGGCGAACAATACCTAAAAGTGAATTAAGATTAGCACCGTCCATATAAAGAAGTCCACCGACTCCATGAATAATCTTTTCGATTTCTACTATTTGTTTTTCAAAAATACCGATAGTACTAGGATTAGTAATCATCATACCAGCACAAGTATCATCAGCTTTTGAGCGCAAATCTTCGATATCGATACTTCCATCTTCTTTTGATTTAATTGAAATAACATTAAATCCTGCAATAGCAGCCGAGGCAGGGTTAGTACCATGAGCAGAATCAGGAATCAAAATATTAGTACGTTTAGCATCATTTCTATCTAAATGATAAGCACGGAACATCAAAATACCGGCTAATTCACCTTGAGAACCAGCACTAGGCTGAAGCGAAACACCTTGAAGACCGGTAATTTCTTTCAAACCTTCGCCCAATTCAAACATTAATTGAAGAGCACCTTGAGCATGAACGTCTTCTGAACAAGGATGAAGCTCTGTAAAGCCGCCCATACCTGCAGTTTTTTCGTTCACTTTAGGATTATATTTCATAGTACAAGAGCCAAGAGGATAAAACCCTTGCTCAATATTGTAATTCAATTGAGAAAGCCTGATATAATGGCGAGAAATTTCATTTTCGCTAACTTCAGGCAGAGAATTTGCATTTTTGCGTAGGAATTTCTCCGGTAGCAAAGCATTTAAATCAGCAGCCGGAATATCCAAATTAGGCAGAGTAAAGCCTTTTCTGCCGGGCTTAGATTTTTCAAATATTAACTTTTCCATTTTGCGATTCTAATTTATTTGAAAATTCGTTATTTTCTAAAGCATTCAAAGCGGCTTGTTGTTCCGCTTGTTTTTTACTTTTTCCTTTTCCTGTCCCAACCAAAGCATTATCCACATACACACCGACAATAAACTCTTTTTCATGGTCGGGTCCTTTCTCCTCATGAACAATGTATTTGGGCGAAATATGCCCAACAGCTTGAACTTTTTCGAGAAGAATACTTTTATAATTTTTATCTTCGAGAATGCTTTGATTGAGCAGAAGCGGAATCAGTCTGGTCAATACAAATTTTTTAGCATCAATGAAACCAGAGTCGATATATATAGCAGCAATAATAGCTTCGAGAGCATCTGCCAAAATCGAATCACTTCCACCTTTCATAGCTTTTTCGGCACTAAAACTAAGCATTACAAATTTTTCTAATCCAAACATTTTAGCGCAATAAGCCAAAGAGTTCTTGTTTACTAGCCAAGAACGCATTTTAGTAAGTTGTCCTTCGAGAAAATCAACATTTTCGAAAAACAAGAAATCAGAAACAATTATACCCAATACCGAATCGCCAAGGAACTCAAGTCGTTCGTTAGACCTGCATCCAGAATCGGCACCGAGTACGTGCATATAAGACCTATGAGTGAGAGCTTGCTCGTAAATTCTCGGATTTGAGATTTTAATAGACAAAGCAAGTTCCAACTCTTTAACTCTTTCCTTATCTAAAAAACCAACCACAGGGAACCCGTCCGTGTGGTTGATATTATTATCAGACTTATGATACAGCGGTGGGAAATGAGTTATTTTATCATATATTTTTTGAAAAAGCTCTTTCATACCGCATCATAAATTTATTGTTTAAAAGCTTTAAAGCATAAGGTAGCATTATGACCACCAAACCCGAAAGTATTGCTTAAAGCAGCGTTAATTGTGCGTTTTTCAGCCTTGTTAGGCACATAATTCAATTCTGGACATTCTGGATCATCATTGAAGTGGTTGATTGTTGGAGGCATTAATCCTTCCTTTATAGCCATTACAGTTGCAATAGCTTCAATCGCACCAGCAGCGCCGAGCAAGTGGCCAGTCATTGATTTTGTTGAGCTTACAGCTAATTTTTTAGAATGTTCGCCAAAGACAGTAACGATAGCTGAAGATTCATTTCTATCGTTGAAAGGAGTTGAAGTGCCATGAGCATTGATATAATCAATATCTTCAGCTTTTAATCCGGCATCTTCAATAGCCAATTTCATTGAACGAACAGCACCTTCACCGCCGGGAGCAGGTTGAGTGATATGGAAAGCATCATCAGTGAGACCAAATCCTGCCAATTCAGCATAAATTTTTGCACCGCGTGCCATCGCATGTTCTAATGTTTCAAGAACAAGAATAACTGCACCTTCACCGATTACAAAACCATCTCTATCCTTATCGAAAGGACGGCTAGCTGTTTCTGGTGAGTCATTGCGAGTAGAAAGAGCTTTCAATGCATTAAAGCCGCCAACACCCATTGGGCATACAACTGCTTCACTGCCACCAGCAAGCATCATATCAGCATCACCACGTTGAAGCAACATCAATGCATCTGCAATAGAGTGCGATGAAGTTGCACATGCTGATACTGTACCATAGTTTGGTCCTTTTAGTCCCCAACGTATAGCAATATGACCCGCTGCGATATCTGAAATAAGCATTGGCACGAAGAATGGTGAAATTCTATCGGGCTTGCCACCGCGTTCGTATAAATTTTGTTGCTGGTTGTGGTATGTCCACATTCCACCAATACCTGATCCAACAAGAACGCCAACTCTTTCTTTATTTATTTTCTCGAAATCTATTCCGGCATCCTCGACAGCCATAATAGCTGACGAAATTGCAAATTGAGTGAACAAGTCCATTCTTTGCGCTTCCTTGCGGTTTATGTGCAAAGATGGATCATAATTTTTCACTTCACAAGCAAATTTTGTATCAAATTCCGAAGCGTCGAAACGTGTAATAGGGGCTGCTCCACCGCGACCATTGCTCAATGAGTCCCAGTATTCTGCCAATGTATTACCGATGGGCGTCACTGCGCCCATACCTGTAACGACAACTTTTGGGAAATTATATTTAGGCATAATCACCCGTATTAATTGTTAATTAATTTACATTTTTTTCTGTTAAGAAAGCAACTACGTTGCCAACTGTCTGGATTTTTTCAGCTTCGCTATCTTCGATTGTTACATTGAATTCTTTTTCGAATTCCATGATAAGCTCTACTGTATCCAATGAATCTGCACCCAAATCTTTTGTGAATGATGCTTCATCTGTTACTTGTGATTCTTCGACACCTAATTTCTTCACGATGATGTCTTTTACTTTTGCTCTTAAAGCGTCCATTTTATACCTCAATATTAAAGTTTAAAAAAAATTTATTACATTACCATACCACCGTCTACGTGAATTAGCTGACCAGTAACATAACTTGCATCTTCTGATGCAAAAAATGTAACTACGTTAGCTATATCTTCTGCTTCTGCAGGGCGTTTTAATGGGATTCCCACTAAGAATGCTGCTCTTTGTTCGTCTGTAAGCTTATCTGTCATTGGTGTTCTTACATATCCTGGAGCAACACAATTTACTAAAATATTTCTTGATGCAAGCTCTTTAGCTATTGATTTTGTAAATCCTATCAAGCCTGCTTTGGATGATGAATAATTTGCTTGTCCGGCATTACCCATCGAACCTACTACCGATCCGATATTGACGATTCTGCCATAACGTTGAGACATCATCACTCTGCTAAATACTTTAGTACAAATGAATACACCTTTCAAATTTGTATTCATTACCATGTCCCATTCTTCTTCAGACATTCTCATAAGAAGATTGTCGCGAGTAACTCCGGCATTATTAACTAAGAAGTCAATTCTTCCGGCTTCTGCAACTATTTCGTCGCATACTTTTTGAACAGAGTCGAAGCTTGTTACGTCTGCTTGCATGCAAGCTACTCTAGAAGCCATTTCGGCATCTTCGATAAAGACTTCGCCAGCTTCTGGAATTCTGAAATCCAAAGCAAAAACTCTTGCACCTTCTTTAAGAAAGCGTTCTACTATTGCTTTTCCGATTCCACGGCATCCGCCGGTTACTACTGCTACTTTTCCTTCAAATCTTTTCATTATTCTATATTTATATTAATTTAACTTGCAAATATAATCAATAAATTAATCTTTTAGAAAATTTTCTATTTCTTGCTTTGTCTAGTCCAAATGCTTCAGCATCGCTGATTGTACGTTTCACTAAACCTTGCAATACCTGACCAGGACCTAATTCAATGAATTTATCAAAGCCATCTGCTTTCATATTATTTAAAGTCTGAGTCCATAATACTGGAGCTGTCAATTGAGCCACCAATGCATTGCGGATTTCGTCGCTATTTGTTAACGGTTTTGCAGTTACATTAGCATAAACAGGAACGATTGCATCATTAAATTCGATTGAATTTATTGCTTTTTCCAGTTCATTTTGAGCAGGTTTCATTAGTGGTGAATGGAAAGCTCCAGACACAACCAATTCTTTTACCATTCTAGCTCCGGCTTCTTTAAAAGCATTGATATTATCACGTAGATACTGAGCCGATCCGGATACTACAATTTGCCCCGGAGAATTGAAATTCGCTGCTACTACAACGTTGCCATCATTATTATCAGACAATTTATTACAAACTTCTATCACTTTGTCATCATCTAAATTAATTACTGCAAACATAGTGCCCGGCACTTCTTCGCCCGCTGTAAACATCAACTGACCACGAAGAGAAACCAATCTTAGTGCATCTTCGAAAGAAAGCACACCAGCAGCATATAATGCAGCATATTCACCAACAGAATGACCTGCAACTGCATCAAATTTTAATTTGTTTTTAGTTAATTCGAAAGCAATAGCTGAATGAACAAACAAAGCAGGTTGAGTATAACGTGTTTGTTTTAGTCTGTCTATAGGACCTTCGAAGCAAATTTCGCTTAATGGATAGTCAAGTATTTCGTCGGCTTTTTTGATTAATTCTTCAGCCATAGTAAATTTTTCGGCTAAATCTTTAATCATGCCAACATATTGAGAACCTTGACCAACGCAAAGAAGAGCTGTACTCATTATTACCTCATTAATCGTTTAAATTCCAACGTAATAAAACTGAGCCCCAGGTAAATCCTGCTCCAAAGCTCGCTAAAACTAAATTATCACCTTTTTTAAGCTTTCCGGCATCATTCCATTCCGACAAGCAAATAGGAATTGTAGCTGCAGTAGTATTGCCATACTTATCGATATTGACCATTACTTTGTCCATACCGACACCCATGCGATTGGCAGTAGCCGAAATAATTCTTAAATTAGCCTGATGAGGCACTAAATATGCAACATCATCAGATTTCAAATTATTTTTTTCCATAATCTCTGCAGATACATCAGCCATACCGACAACAGCGTTTTTGAAAACGTTTTGTCCATCTTGGTATATGTAGTGCTCTAAATTATCAACAGTTTCGTGTGAGGAAGGTTTGAAGCTTCCGCCTGCAACCATGTGCAAATATTGACCGCCGAAACCATCAATATGAAGGATTTGGTCGATAACACCCATATTATCGTCGTTTGATTTTTCGATAATACATACACCAGCGCCATCGCCAAACAAAACGGCTTGATTGCGGTCGTTAATATTCAAGATAGAAGTCATCTTATCAGCACCGCAAAGCAAAACTTTTTTTGCTAAACCTGAATTAACAAAAGAGCTGGCAGTAGCTAAAGCAAATACAAAGCCTGAGCAAGCGGCAGAAATATCGAAGCCCCAAGCATTTTTCAAGCCTAATTTGTGTTGGACAACCGCTGCTGTATTCGGAAAAAAGTGGTCAGGCGTAACAGTAGCAACTATTACGCAATCGATTTCATCTTTAGAAATTCCTCTTTTGCGAATACATTCTTCAGCAGCAGGTACAATCAAATCGGAAGTAGCACCATCTTTTGCAAATCTACGTTCGGAAATACCAGTTCGGGTTTTTATCCATTCGTCTGAAGTATCTAGAAACGATTCGAAATAATGATTATCGATCACTTCTTCTGGCAAATAATGAGCTATTGATGTTATTGTTGCTGTCATAATTCTTTCATTCAATTAATTATTAGGCGAATTTAGCGCCGTTTCAATTTGTTTATTAACATCGCGTTTTACTATTTCTATTCCGCGATAAATCATGTTCTTGATTGCTTTCGGGGTAGATTTGCCATGACCAATTATCACAGCTCCATTAACACCTAACAAAGGCACCCCGCCGTATTCTTGATAGTCAAAGTCTGCCAATATCTTCTTTAATGTCGGAACCATCAAAGCTACACTTAATTTATTGAACAAACCTCTAGATGCAAAATCTTTTATTTTTGCTTTCAAAATTGTCGTAAAGCTTTCTGCAAATTTCAATACAATATTGCCGGTATATCCATCGCATACTACAACATCTGCAGTACCAGCCAATATATCGCGACCTTCTACATTGCCTAAAAAATTCAAATTGCTTGACGATAATAATTTATGAGTCTCTAAGATTTCTTCTGTACCTTTGCTTGCTTCTTCGCCGATATTGAGCAAACCTACACTTGGATTTGATTTATGCAAGACTTGACTGACATAAATGGAACCCATTATAGCAAATTCATAAAGAAATCTGGCTCTCATATCAATTGTAGCACCGACATCCAACAAAAAGCATGGTGTCTTTGTAATTGTCGGCATAAAAGTACCGATTGTTGGTCTCGATACACCTTTAATTCTACCCAAAAGCATGGTCGAAGTAGTTAGCATTGCTCCTGTATTGCCTGCTGATAAAAAGACATCAGCTTCGCCTTTAGAATGCAATTCAACACCTTTATAAAGCGAAGAATTCTTCTTAGTTTTAAAAGCAGTAAGAGGATCGTCATGCATTGTAATCACTTCACTTGCATTAACTATAGAATACTTCAAGCCAGCTGTTTGGACCTGACTAATATAAGATTTGATTTTATTCTCGTCACCGATAAAAATAATTTCAAAATCTATATCACTTGCTTTGTTTTTATAAGCTTCAATCGCACCATCAATTTCATTTTTTGGTGCAAAATCGCCACCCATAGCGTCGAGTGCAACTTTATAACACTTGTTAATATTTTCGTTCATTTTGCCGAAATTTCGTTTATA
>JAUQWR010000085.1 GCA_030835065.1 Candidatus Kapaibacterium sp. | reverse complement strand
AATGACAAATACACTAATTCTATGCTTGAAAAAAGTACCAACAAATAGTC
The DNA here is from genome assembly GCA_030835065.1 of Candidatus Kapaibacterium sp. GTDB lineage: Bacteria > Bacteroidota > Ignavibacteria > Kapaibacteriales > UBA2268 > JAUQWR01. The sequence goes on along the minus strand of JAUQWR010000085.1, from coordinate 8,215 downwards.
CAAAAGCAATAGAAGCCAAAGACCCGCAAATAAATATAAACAGCAAGTCTAATGCAGACCCGAAATAATTAATTTCATATATTGGTGCAATGATGAAATATGCTATCATTGCGTGTATAGAAAAAACAAAAATATATGTAATTATTTTTGAGATAAGAATAATTATTGCATTGTTGCTAATATCAAATAGTTCTTTCCAGTTTGATAATTGAGATTCTTTTGCAGTGGCAGCTGCTGCACCTATAACAATTATCTGAGAGAAAATAATAATTAGTAAGGGTGGCAGAATTAGATCTCCATATGTAAGATATGGATTGTACATATTTTGGAAATCAAATTTGACAGGAGTTACCAATAGGGGATTTTGAGTGATAGGTACACCTTTCTTCATAAGATACGAAGCCATCACTTTTCCACCAAAAGTAGAAGCAATTGCAGAAATAGGAAAACCAACATCACTAAGTACAAGCAATCTACCTGGCGAAATGACCAATTTAAGATTTATTTGTTTTCCATATTTTAAGTCTGCTGAAAAGTTTTTCGGTAAATATAATGCTGCCTGAATATCTTCATGAGCCATTAAAGATTTAATATCAGCATCGTCAGAAATAACTTTATTCACTTCAAGGTTTTGATGTGCATCAAGATCTCTTATAAATTGCCTGGACAAGTGCGAATTGTCATAGTCAATTACAGCTATTGGGATATTTTCTTCTATTTTGTGAAGATAAATCGCTCCATACAATAGTGGATAGGCAAGTGGGGCAACAATGAAAATCATCATTAAATTTGAGTCTTTAACAACTTTTTTCAATTCCCTTTTTATCAAATTTATTATTTTATTCATAATTATTAAACCGGCAGAATTTTATCAAAAAATTTGCGAATGGGTTCTCCTGGTTTTGAAATCAGAAAAATTGAGAGTCCCCAAAAAATAATTCCAATGATAATTAGTGGTAAAATCCCACGCATAGTTGGATAATCATATAAAAACATTGGAAAAAATCCATCAAGAAAATGTGTAACAGGAATGCAATTTGCAAATGCTTCGATGCCACTTGGCATAGCCCAACGTGGGAAAGTATAACCACTAAATACAAAAGAAGGAGCATTAATAACAAGTAGTAATTGTGATGCTGTTACTAAATTTTGTAATAAAATAGATAAAAATATTCCCATTCCCATTGATACCAATACCAATAGTAATGTTAATGCAAATATATTAAACCATGAAGAATTAACAGGAATACCAGAAATAGGAAAAATGACAGTGAATAAGATTAATGTAGAAATTACATTAGCTATAAGAATCGGAGTCAATTTTCCTAGAATAAAGGCAGCTCTGTGACCTTTGCGAGGTATTATTCTTCCAGCAGCATGTTCTCTATGCTGACGAAATACCCAAAGAGTAGAAAAACTAGCAGACATTTGTAATATTGATATGAGCATGCCAGGAATCAAATAAATAGTGTAGCTAAAATAGGGATTTCCGAGTGCATGAATATCTGTACTAATGGGATATGCTCTTGCAATAGCTTCCTTTTCGCTAATACCCAAATCAATCATTTTTTCTACTTGAATATTATTTGAAAAGTTGAGTATGGTTTGAGCAATTATTTTATAAGCTACTTTTGCATACATCAGGTAAGCAGCATTTGCAAATATTTTGACATATGCCGAATTTGATGTTTTAATTTTCTTAGAAAAATCTTTTTCTATTACAATTGTCAAATAAGTTTTTCCAGATTGGAATAAGCTATCGGCAATAGCATTATTAGGAACAATGAAATCGACATCAATAGCTTGGGTTGCATCAATATTTCTGATTAATTGTCTGGAGTCTGAAGAATTATCCAAATCGACAACCGCAATAGGCATATTTTCAATAAAGCCATTTTGGAAAGTCAAAGAAAGACAAATCCAAGCTAAAAAAGGCATCACAATAGCAATAATAATTGGTAATGGAGCTTTTTTTAACAGCCTAATCTCATTCAGCAAGAAATAATATGTTCTTTTAGAAAAATTCATGGCTATTTCTTAATTTGATTTAAATCGATACTAACTGTCATTCCTGGACGTAATGAGTTTGTGTTTGCATTAATAGGTTTTAGTTTTACAGTAAAAGATCTAACGTCGAAAGTATTTTTATCATTAGTGGAGCGCCAATTAGCAAAATCGCCCATAACAGCAAAATTAGTAACTTTAAATTTGACAATAATTGCAGCACCATGGACTCTACCTTCTAAAACGTCACCAATTTTAATTTTTTCTAATTCATTAGCAGGTAGGTTCAGTTCAGCCCAAACATCATTAGGATCGATAAGAGTAAGTACAGGATAGCCTGTAGCAGCCATTTCGCCTTGGTCTATTAAACGTTTAGCAACAAAGCCGGATATCGGGCTATAAACAATCGATTCATCCAAATAAGCTTTAGCTTCTTCTTGAGATTGAACAGCGCGATCTAATTGCCCGCGAGCCATATCTTTTTGTTCGTTGCGAGCACCTTTGATAGCAAGGTCTAATTGAGATTTTGAAGCTTCCATTGCAGCTTTGGCTGCTGAGTATTTTTGGAACACAACATCAAATTCCTGATCGGATATCAATTTATCGTTGTGGAGTGATTTCATTCTATTGAAAGTTTTTTCAGCTAATTCAAATTGGCTTTTTGCAGCTTCGAAAGCTCGACGAGCCATATCAATTTCTTCTTGGCGTGCACCGGCAATAAGCATATTAAGTTGAGCTTTAGCAGATTCTACAGCTCCTCCGGCTTGTGCTAATTTTGCTTTTACTTCTCTATCAGTGAGCTTAAATAATTGAGTGCCAATTTCAACTTTATCGCCTTCATCGACAGCAATCCATTCTACTCTACCGGGAATTTTGGATGAAATATCATATTCTCTCATTTCAATTTGAGCAATTCTAATTAATGGTTTTTCCGAAGATTTGGAAGACATTAAGAGAATGACAATTACTCCGATAATAATTATAGCTAAACCAGAGAAAAGATAAGCCATTACTTTTGATTTTTTCATTTTATACTCAATTTAAATTATACATTCAAAATTAATTATTGGACCAATAAGAAATAAATTCGTCTGGAGTATTGCAAAATTTATTTAAAGAAGCAATACCTGAATAGTAATCTTTAAGAGCAGCTAGTCTTTTTAATGCAATAGATTCATAAAGAAGTTGTGCATCTAAAGTTTCTAGCGAAGTACCAAGACCAGTTTCATAACGTTTTTCATTTAATCTTAGGTTTTCTCTAGCTTGATCGAGCGAAGTGTTTAATTGATTGAATTGTTCTTCAGCCAATCTAATTTCCAAACTAGTATTTCTAATAGCCAAATCTATCTTACGTTCTACTTCCATAGCCATTAAGTCCATAGCATCTTTTTCAATTTTACTTTCTTGATAATTATGCAAGCTTTTCAAACCATCAATTTGCCAGCGAGCCCCCAATCCAAAACCCCAAGTCGGTTCTATAGCTGAAAGGTAATTTTCGAAGAAATTATAAAATCCGAAACCAAACACAGTAGGAAGTAATTCGCCCATATCTGCATTAGCTTTTGCTTCGTAAACTTTCGAACCAGATTGAATCATCTTTAAGCTATTATTATAATTTTTAGCATTAGATAGCAAGTAATTATAATCAATAGAGTAAGCTTTATAATATAATGAGTCTGCGAGTTCAAAATTATCAGAAGATTCCATAACAGAAGCTAAAGCAATTTTTGCCATTTTAAGTTTTTCCTCAGCTTCGAACAAATTGCGTTTTGCTTCTGATAGAGCCACATCAGCCCTTAGTTTATCATGTTTGGCAATCAAGCCCTGAGCTTCTAGTTTTAAAGCTTTTTCTGCATGTTTCTTAACTGTTTCAAGTGCTTCTTGCCTTACTTTAAGATTTTCTTTAGCTAGGAGTAAATTTAGATAAGAATTAATCACAGAATAAATAATATCATCTTTTTCTATATTACTTTTAGCCTTCTGAACTTCTAATTGGGCTTCTGCGGCATCAATACCAGAAAGGATTCTGCCACCTGTGAAAATCGGCTGCGAAACGGTTAATTTAGCTTGAGGTGAAGTTTGCTCTTTTACGGTTTCTTTGAAATGAGGTATGCTGGCATTTAGTTTTTGTGCAGTACCAGCTTCGATAGCTGCTTTCTCTTGATCTGAAAGTGCTTTGCCTGATTTCAGTAAGCTTTCGAGATTTGAAAAACCTACTTGATTTTTAGATTGAATTCCAATCATAACATCTCTAATGCCATCAAGATCAAGAACCAAATCTTCGTTTAGATGAGTATAAGCAAAATCGATACTGATACTAGGCATCATTCTATCCCATGCAGTACTAATGCTTTTGCGCTTAGCTTCATCTTTCAAATTTGCCGATTTGATGCCCTTATTATTAGATTTTGCTAATCTAACAGCTTCTTTGAGGCTGAGCTGAGCAGAGGCATAATTGCTCGATAGGGCAAATAAAGCTATAATAAAAAATATTTTTTTCATATTTGTTCTTTGAATTATGAATCAACGTTCAGTTAAGAAAATAAATTTATAAATAAAATATTAAATTGATTTATTTAAGACCATTGACAGCTAAATGCTCGATTTCTTTTGTCATACTAAGAACATCGACATTAGTAAAATCAATAGTTTTAGCAGCCATAAGATGCCAAATACCACCGACTAGAAACACGGTAGCATCTTTAGCATTCAGAGACTTATTGAATTCGCCACATTCAATTCCTTTTGAAATAATTTTTGTAGTTCTCTCCATCACACTACCAACATAATCGTTGACTTTAGTGCTAGGACCAGCACTCCAGAAAGAGTATTCGCTTAGTATCAGTCTGGCAAGATCTGAATTTTGAGCTACCATTTCGATGATTTCTCCAATAATCTCGCGAATTTTTTGCTCTGGAGTCATGTTTTTGATTTCATCGAGCTTTACTAATTTCTCATCAATTCTTGACCATGAATTAATGAATAGCTCTTCGAGAATAGCTTCTTTATTCTTAAAATAAAGATATACAGTACCGGCACCGATACCTGCAATCTCAGCAATTTTTGAAATTTTTGCTTTGTGGTAGCCTTCGAAGGAGAAGACTTGCAAAGCTGCCTGCATTATTTTTTCTTTCTTTTCATCCATATTTTTATATATTGAATAGTGAATCACCGTTCATAACGCAAAATTATAAAATTTATTTTAAATGTGCAAGAAATTTTGCAACTTTTTATATACTTTAAGTGTCTTTATTAAGTAGAAAAAATTATAAATTACTTTTGGAAAATAAAATGAAATTATTGAAGCTTATTATAATCGTTATAGGAATTACTTTTGCAATCGATAATCTGAGTGCTCAAAATTCCAAAGTGCTAGATTGGATAATGAAAGAGAAGGTTAAAGTAAAACCTGAAGAAATTATCGATAAAATTAACGGTAAAGGTTACTTTAAGAAAAATATTCGCCCAAAACTTGGAGATTATCCATTATCAGCTAATGAAACTGCTGTAGCTAAAGATGATGAGGTAGAATCTGAAGTGCATGCTGTTATTAATCCATTAGACTCTAATAATATTATTCTTTCGCCTATTTATCAAAATGTGCAGAGTAATGAAGGTCCATTGTCATGCCCAATATATTACACAACCAATTTTGGCAAGTCTTGGAATAAAAGTAGCTTTAAGACTGGCGGAGATTTATCAAATTACCAAATTATGGGTGGTGGCGATCCTATGTTGGTATTTGATGCTAATGGTGTTGCTTATATGTCTTGGATATATCTATATGGAAAAATGAATTCAAGCAATATGTTTGATTCTGTTTTTGCCAAGACTTTTTGGGTTTACTCTGATGATAAAGGTGCTACTTGGAAAAAAGCAGGTGATTATACTATTATTGGTATTTCCGCTAAAGCTACCCAAATGTCTCTTTTCAGTCCAATTTTTGATTTAAAAGGCATGTATGATAAGCAATGGTTTGCTTCAGACTTGTCAAATTCTCAATATAGAGGCAATGTATATTGCGCTATGATTAAAATTGGAATTGAAAATAATCAACAAACTACTGACAACTTTGTCTTTGTTAAATCAAAAAATTCAAATCAATTTGTTGCAGTTAAAACTAATTCATATAAATATGACTTTTCTCAATTCAATACTGTAGATGTAGATAAGCTTGGTAATGTTCATGTATTATTCTTTGGTAGTAAGGATGGTCAGGCAGCACTTTATCATACTGTATCCAAAGATGGTGGAGCTACATTCAGTCCTGAAAAGAAAATTACTAATCTTATATGTTTAGGCTCGGCAATGCTTGGAACCGAATCGACAGGTACTATTCCAGGGATCAATGAACAAAGATTTTACCCGGCTCCACAAATTGCTTGCGACAAATCATCATCTAGTACAAAGAATAATATTTATGTTGTCTTTAATGCAAATGGTATAAATCAAAATTTAAATAATGGACATGATATTTATTTAGTTGCCTCTCATGATGGTGGAGAAACTTGGGATACTCCTATTATTGTAAACAACGATACTAAAGATGTAATCACCAGCCAATTTCTTCCTGCTCTTACAGTTAATGAAAATGGTGTTGTTGTTGTTTCTTGGTACGATCGTAGAAGTGATCAGAATAATATACAGACTCATTATTATGTTGCTTGTTCTTTTAATGAAGGAAAAACTTTTGTAGATCAAAGGGCTGCTTCTTCAAAAGAAACTAATTTCAATTTTACTGGAACAGAAAATGGTGACTTTGGTGTTGGCGAATACAATATGGTTTTAGCTTCCAAAAATTATGCTATTCCTGTTTGGGCAGACGGTAGGCAGAATAATGGAAATCTTGATATTTATATAGCTTTTCTACCTATTAATTCTACAACTTCTGTAGATAGAATTAGTGGAGTAAATACAGGATTAAGCATTGACAATATTAGTCCTAACCCGGCAAATGATTATATAAATTGTACATATAATATTGATAATCCTTCTCCAATTGAATATTCAATTATTGATTATTCTGGCAAGACTTTGATTAGTAATATTATAAGCGAAAATAATCAGGGATTAAATTCAATTAGTATAAAAGTAAATGAATTAAATTCAGGTATGTATTATCTAAAAATGAAAAATGACAATGCTTATGCATTGATGAAATTTATTATTGAAAGATAATTAAATTTGAATTATATATGAGTGAAGCTCCTAAATTTAAGTGTGCGGCAAGGAAAATAGGAGCTTCACTCTTTTTTTACAAGGTTTTGTGCGTACCATCGCAATAAGGCGCATTTTTAGAATGTTTGCAAGCGCAAAGCCAAGCTTTTTTGGGTTCCAATACTTCAAAATGCAATGATTTAAATTGTCCGGCTTCTTTGTGTTTTCCATCACAAAATGGTTGTGTCGCTGATTCTCCACAAGTACACCAATGGTATTTTTTCCCATCTGTTAATTCTACGCAAATGGGCTCTTTTTGAGCAATTTTTGGTTCTGGCATAATTTCCTCATAAATTAAAAAATTAGAAACGAGCATTTATACAAATAATTGGTCTGCTCATCCTGCTTTTTTCATGATTCATCTAAGAATATATTAGTTTTATTCTTAAAATATGATAATTTTGAAAAAAATGGAATTTATATGAGTGATACTATTATTATAAAGCAAATTTCTAAATCATTTGGCAATATTAATGCCTTGGATAAAGTAGATTTAGAAATCAAGCATGGCAGCATCTTTGGCTTGTTAGGTCCAAACGGAGCCGGTAAATCGACATTGATTAGATTGATGAATGGTATATTAACTCCTGATTTCGGTGAAGTTAAGATATTTAACTACAATACTAAAAATGATCCTATCGAAATACATAAAATATCAGGTGTCTTGACCGAAAATGCCAATATTTATGAAAACTTGAGTGCAAAAGAAAATCTTAGTTTTTTTGCTAAACTTCATTGCATAGAGAATGAAATTGCTAACAAAAGGATCGCTAAACTTCTTGATTTTTTTGATTTGATTAAATCTGCTGAAAAAAAATCTAAGAATTTTAGCACAGGAATGAAAAAGAAACTCGCTATTGCTATTGCTCTTCTACATGAACCTCAGATTTTGTATTTAGATGAACCAACTTCTGCACTCGATCCTGAAGCTTCAAATGATTTGATAGAGATGATAAGCCTTCTGGCAAAAGAAGAAAATCGTACGATTATTATT
>JAUQWR010000084.1 GCA_030835065.1 Candidatus Kapaibacterium sp. | reverse complement strand
TGGTTCATCGCCATAAACTTTAACTTCCTTTGTTGAAGCATTCAATTCGAGTACTATTTCCATATTATCTTTGATTTCTTCATCGGGAATAGTATCTCTTTTATATCCGGTGTAAGAAACCACAAGGCTATGGCCATGATCATGTCCATGATCATTTATGTTGATTTCGAATTGACCATCTTTATTTGTAAGTGTACCATTTTTTTCGCCGAGCACGAAAACACTAGCGTTTTTGAGTGGAGTTTTTTTCAAATCTGCATCTTTACCATATACTGTACCGGTAATTTTTTTTGCAGACATAGAAGCTGAGATTGCTAAAAAAAGTATAGCAATTATAAATATATTTTTCATTTTTATTCCTCATTAATTATCATATAAATATACTATTGTTCAATTATTTACACTAAATCGCGCAAATATAATACGATCAAAAAAATCGTGAGATTAAGAACAATAATAATCTGATAATGAGGAATAATGAATAAATTCGATTATTCTATCGGGTATTAATTCGAATTCAGGAGGACCAATCGAAGAAAAATCAATTTCTTGAGATGGATTGGAGAATGAAATAGGCTGAGTGTAATCAACTGTGTGTGTGATTACAAACTGAGTTGATACATTATGTTCAGCTTTGACGTAGTCTAAGTCGAGAGCAACATGATTAGTAAAATCTTCGCAGCATTCAGATTCTTCGAATAAAACTTTATTCAGAGATTTTGTATCGTCCACTTTGCAATGAGGGCACATTTCGTGTGAATGATGATGATTAGTGTGATCGCAAAGAAAGTCAGCTTTGACCAAGGCAGTTTGGATTTTACCAGTGTGATGGCATAAATGATGATAAATGTTGAATCCTATCGTAGAAATCAACAGTGAACTAATCATCAATATGGTAATCACTTTTTTCATATTAAAAATATATACGCACAAAATTAATGATTATTATTTATATAAACAAAAATTTAGTGCGTATTTTCAAAAAAAAGATAAAAAAGTCTTTATTGTTCTTTTAAAGTATTAGAAGCCCAGAGAAATTTATTTCTCAAAAGATCATAGAAAGAGCTTTCCATAGGTTTGATTAATTTTACTTTAGAAGCAGAAAGAGAAATAACAACCGAGTCTCCATCTTTAAGATTACGCTCTACTACGCCATCAGCAACAAAATTGGCTTCGCCAGTTGGAGTTTTTACAATAATTTTAAATTCGTTAGAATCCGGAATTACCAATGGTCTATAAGTAAGTGAGTGTGGCGATATTGGAGTGATGCAAATCGCTTGAGTAGAAGGAGAGATTATAGGACCTCCGCAAGAAAGCGAATAGGCAGTAGAGCCGGTTGGAGTGGTAATAATCAAACCATCGGCACGATAAGCACCAATATAATGTTCATTAGCATAAGCATGAAGGGTGATCATGCGTGGAGTATTCTTTTTTTCGACCACAAAATCGTTTAATGCGTATAGTCTTTCGCCATTAATAGTAGTTTCTAAAACGGTTCTATCAACTACACGGTAATTACCGCAGAGAATGTCTTTAATGTTTTTTTCAATATTATCGACACTATATTCAGCCAGAAAACCAAGTCTGCCAACATTAAAACCCATAATAGGAATATCTGAATTGATTAATTTTTGAGCAGCAGAAAGAATAGTGCCATCACCGCCAAATGAAATAACAATATCAGC
>JAUQWR010000083.1 GCA_030835065.1 Candidatus Kapaibacterium sp. | reverse complement strand
AAGATGGTTATAAAGCTGTATTCCTTGCAGTTGGTAATGCTGGAAGTGTCGATCTTAATATTCCTGGAAACGATGCAAAAGGTGTAGTGACAGCTATGGACTTCTTAAAGACTTATAACCTTCGCGGTTCTGTGCCTGTTGGCAAGAAGATTGTTGTGGTTGGTGGCGGCAACGCTGCATTTGATGCTGCAAGATCTGCAATAAGATTAGGAGCAGAAAAAGTAACTATTATCTACCGCAGAGGTCAGGACGAAATGCCTGCTTACGTCGAAGAAATCGATGAAGCTTGGCAAGAAGGTGTAGTATTGATGCCTTTGACAAATCCTGAAGAAATCGTTGTGGAAGATGACAAAGTTGTTGGTGTCAAATGTACTCCAATGAAATTAGGCGAATTTGATAGATCAGGACGCCGCCGTCCGATTAAGGAAGAAAAAACTTTCATGATCGAATGCGACCAAGTTGTTATGGCTGTGGGCCAAGCAATCGAAAATCCTGAAATATTTGAAAGAATCAAATTAAAGATGAATAATAATGAAAACATTGTGGTAGATTCTGTATCGCATCAAACATCAATTCCATGGTTATTTGCTGGTGGCGACGTAGCTGTAGTCGGTAATGCTGATAGAACTGTAATCGAAGCAGTTGCAGCAGGCGAAAGAGCAGCAGTCGGTATCGACGAATATTTGAGCGGTGGAAATCATGCTTTCTGGAGACAAGAAAAACCAAATGATACATCATTCGATCCTGATGCGGATCCGGTTATGTACCCACGCCAGAAGATGAATCTTCTATCAATCGAAAGACGCAAAAATAACTTTAATGAAGTTGAACAGCCATGGACAGAAGCCGAAGCTGTAAGGCAGGCTAAGAGATGTCTGAGATGCGATTATGGTCACTAATCTTTTCCGAGGAAATAAAAAATGGTATCGTTAACAATAAATAATTTAAAAGTTGAAGTTCCTGAAGGAACAATGGTTGTTGATGCCGCCAAGCAAGTAGGCGTCAATATCCCGACTCTATGCCACTTCCAAGGTAGATCTCCTCTCGGTGCTTGCCGTGTATGTTTGGTCGAAGTCGAAGGAGCTAGAGCATTGTCTGCATCATGCGCTACCCCAGTGGTGGAAGGCATGAAAGTAAATACAAATACTAAAAGAGCTCGTGAAGCTCGCCGCACTGTTGTCGAATTGTTATTATCTGAGCATGCCGGCGAATGTAAGACTTGCGATCGCAACGAAGATTGCGAATTGCAACAGCTTGCCAACGATATGGGTATTAAGGATATTAGATTTGAAGGTGCGAGAGTTCATGAAGTAATTGATGAATCTACTCCTGCATTAGTTCGTGATAATGGTAAATGTATCAAGTGTCGTCGATGTGTTACTGTATGTAATGAAGTGCAGACTGTTGGTGCTTTATTCCCACAAGGCAGAGGATTTGATTCTCAAATTGCTCCAGCATTTATGATGAATCTTGATGGTGTGGCTTGTGTGCAGTGCGGTCAATGTGCTGCTGTCTGCCCGGTTGGTGCTATTACCGAAAAAAGCCATATAGACGAAGTCTGGAAAGCTTTAGACGATCCATCAAAGACAGTTATCGTTCAGACTGCTCCTGCAATTAGAGCCGCTTTGGGTGAATGTTTTGGATATGAACCCGGAACACTTGTAACTGGCAAGATGGTAAGTGCACTTCGTATGTTGGGCTTTGATAAAGTATTTGATACAAACTTTACTGCAGACTTAACAATTTTAGAAGAAGGCTCAGAATTGCTTACACGCTTGAAAAAGAAAATTGTAGATGGCAAAAAAGTTGCCTTACCACAGTTCTCAAGCTGTTCGCCTGGCTGGATCAATTTTGTTGAATATTTCTATCCTGATTATATACCAAATCTATCTTCATGCAAATCGCCACAGCAAATGTTTGGTGCATTAGCTAAAACATATTATGCCGAAATGATGTGCAAAGATATAGACGAAATAGTTGTTGTATCAGTAATGCCATGTACTGCCAAGAAATTCGAATGCCAGCGTTCGGAAATGAATTCGAGCGGAATTCAGGATGTTGATTATGTATTGACTACCCGCGAATTAGCTAGAATGATAAACCAAGCAGGTATCGAATTTGTAAAACTACCAGACAACCCAATGGATTCGCCATTAGGTCTTTCGAGTGGTGCTGCAGATATTTTTGCAAATACCGGCGGTGTGATGGAAGCTGCTATACGTACAGTTTATGAAATAGTAACCGGAAGAGAATTGCCGACTGAAAACCTACACTTGGAGCCATTAATGGGCTTGGACGGTGTAAAGCGTGCAGCTCTCAAAATTGAAGGTGCTGTAGAAGAATGGTCATTCTTAGAAGGAGTGGAAGTAAAAGTTGGTGTTGCACATGGATTGCATAATGCACGCAAGCTTTTTGAAGCTATCGAGAAAGGCGAGGAATTCCACTTTATCGAAGTAATGACTTGCCCAGGCGGCTGTATTGGCGGTGGTGGGCAGCCAAGATTTACTGATGATTCTGTCAGACTAAAACGCATAAATGCAATTTATGCCGAAGATGAAGGCAAATCATTGCGTAAATCACACGAAAATCCTGATATAACTAGGATATACGAAAGATATCTCGGCAAGCCGTTGAGTGAAGTATCGCATCATTTGTTGCATACTCATTATCACGAAAAGCCCAGATTTTAATACCTGATTTTCTCGAACCTATTCCAATGATTCTTTAACCCGCGGACGTCCCATCCGCGGGTTCGTTTTTTATATCAAACTTATTCTTATTATTGTCTCAAGTTTTTTGCTTATTTTTGTAATCCTATTAATTACATAATTATTGTGGTTATTTTATATGTACGAAAAATTAAAGTCTATACTTGAAAAATATAACTCTTTGAAAGAAATGCTTAACGATCCTGATATTACAAGCAACCTTAAGCGTTATACTGAAATCAATCGTGAGTTTAAACGCATGACTCCGCTTGCTTTGACTGCAGAAAAATATGTTAAGCTTATAAATGATATAGATTCTTCGAAAGAATTAATTGACTCTAAAGATACTGAGCCTGAATTGAGAGAAATGGCTTACGAAGAACTAAACGAATTGAGTGCTCAAAGAGAAGTGATGGAAGAAGAGCTTAGAGTGCTTTTGATTCCTAAAGATCCTAACGATATGAAAAACTGTATCGTCGAAATTAGAGCAGGTACTGGTGGCGATGAAGCTGGCATTTTTGCCGGTGATCTTTTCCGTATGTATCAAAAATATGCTGATAGAAAAGGCTTTAAAGTAGAATTAATAGATTATAACGAAAGCGAACGCGGAGGCTTTAAAGAAGTTGTGTTCTCTATTGCCGGCGAAGATATTTATGGCTTGATGAAGTTTGAATCGGGTGTGCATCGTGTGCAAAGAGTGCCCGAAACTGAAGCTAGTGGTCGTGTGCATACTTCTGCTGCTACTGTTGCAGTTTTGCCCGAAGCCGAAGATGTTGATATTGAAATTAAAGAAGAAGATCTTAGAATTGATATATTTCGCTCTGGTGGAGCCGGTGGGCAAAATGTTAATAAAGTCGAAACTGCCGTTAGAATGATTCATATTCCTACCGGTATTGTGGTAGCTTGCCAAGATGAACGCTCTCAGCTTAAAAATCGCGAAAAAGCTATGAAAGTATTAAGATCAAGACTTTATGAAATGGAACTAAAAAAACAGCAAGACGAAATTGCTTCCAATCGTAAATCTATGATTAAAACTGGCGACAGATCAGAAAAAATCAGAACTTATAATTATCCTCAAAATAGAGTAACTGACCACAGACTCGAAGGCGAAAATAAAAATTATTCGCTTAAAGAAATTATTGAAGGCGATATGGATTCGGTTATCGAAAGTCTTCAAATTGCTGAAAGAGCTGAAATTCTTAATCAGGGCATTGAATATTGAGAATAAAATGAAACATTCATTTTTGAATATAAATTTACCTTTGGTGCTTGCTTCTCAATCCCCTCGCAGAAGCAAGCTTCTTTCTTTATTGGGTATTCCTTTTGATATAATTCCATCGGACTTAGATGAATCTATGCCCGATAATATGCATCCAATCGATTATGTTAAAACTTTATCTCTACATAAAGCTCAACATATTGCTAAGTCGCTCAAATCTAATTCCCTTGTGATTGGTGCTGATACTATCGTTGTTATTAACGATAAAATATTAAACAAGCCTTTAGATAGAGATGATGCATACAAGCTTTTGTCCACTTTGAGTAATAATACTCATGAAGTATTTACCGGTATTGCTTTAGTCGAATCTCAAAGCGGGAAATATTTATCTGATTATAAATGTACTAAAGTAAGTTTTCGTCAATTGTTGGATGAAGAGATTTGGGATTATATTGATTCTGGTTCGCCTATGGATAAAGCAGGAGCCTATGGTATTCAAGATGATTTCGGTGCGTTTTTTGTTGACCATATCGAAGGCTGTTATTATAATATTGTTGGACTGCCTTTGGAACTGTTGTTGAAAAGGTTAAAGGAATTTGCTAATGAAATTGCAGGATAGAAATAAATATTTTATGTTTGTGTTGCTATTACCGTGGATAATTACATTCCTGGTATTTTGGCTCTATCCTCTAATTCATGCCTTTTGGCTGAGCTTTACCGATTATAAGACTCTGACTAATCAGGCAGTTTTTGTCGGTATTAAAAATTATAAAAAGCTTTTTAATGATGATGTGTTTTTGATTGCTCTTAAAAATACTGCTTTATTTACTTTTATTACAGTGCCAATAACAACTGCAATTTCTCTTTTTTTGGCAGTATTGCTCAATAATAAGTTTGTAAGATTTAAGGAATTTTTCAGAGCATCATACTTTTTGCCAAGTGTTACTTCAATGGTAGTAATTTCATTGATATTCACAATTTTGTATTCCAAATCAGGGTATATAAACTTTATTCTGTCGATATTAGGCATGCCATTTCCTGAAAAAGGATGGCTTATGGAAACATCTACCGCTCTTCCTGCGATAATGGCTATGGATATATGGCTATCAGTGGGATATTATATGATTTTATTTTTGGCTGGGATGCAGACGATAAGCGATGATTTGTATAATTATGCTAAAACTGCTGGTGCCAGTGCCTGGCAAGAATTTTGGATGATTACTATTCCTCTGATTAAACCAACAATGTTGTTTGTATTAGTAATGAATGTAATAAAGTCTTTCCAGGTATTTATCGAGATTTATGTGATGACCAAGGGTGGTCCATTAAATTCTACGACAACATTGGTGTATGAAGTATTTGTAAATGCATTCGAAAAAGGTGATATGATGGGCTACGCATCTGCAATTGCAGTTGTATTGTTTATCATTTTGATAATAATATCTTTAATTCAAATGAAGTTATTAAAAACTGAATACTAATGGAATCATTTAATTTCATATCGAATTTGAATTTTTGGCTTAGTATAAGTATTGCATATATAATTGGCAGTATTCCTAGTGCATATTTATTAATCAAAAAGAAACTTGATAAAAATATAACTGAGATAGGCAGCGGTAATGTCGGTGCAATGAATAGCTACGAGGTGAGTGGTTCGAAATTGATCGGCATTATGGTGTTTTTGCTCGACTTTGTGAAAGGTATGGCTGCAGTTCAATTAAGCAAATATTTGGGTTGGGGATCATTCGAAATAATGCTTTTTACTGCTGTATTTGTAGTCTTAGGGCACAATTATTCTGCTTTCTTGAAATTTAAAGGAGGTAGAGGATTAGCTACTGCTGCGGGTGCAATTTTGGTAATTAATCCATTTACTTTAATTTTATGGCTCTTGATGTGGATTATTGCTTATTATATAATT
>JAUQWR010000082.1 GCA_030835065.1 Candidatus Kapaibacterium sp. | reverse complement strand
AATCTATAAATCTAAATCAGGGCGCGCTCTTATTGGTGGAGGCGGCGTATTTCCAGATTATTCTGTGATTCAGGATACTGCAACAATTCTTAGTAAAGTACAAACTCAAAAAGGTATTTTTTTTGAATTTGCCTTGAAATATTATAAAGATAATCCATCGATATTTTCAAATTTTGATCGTATCGAAAAGTTTTTAGATAAATTCATAATCGATGAAAAAATCCTTGAGGATTTTAAACAATTTTCGATTAGTAAAAATATTTGGAACGACAATTATTATAAAGCAGATAAAGAAAATATTAGAGTATTGTTGAAATGTAATATTGCACATATTATATGGGACAATATAGGTTTCTATTCAGTAAAATCTTATGAAGACAAGGCATTAAAAATGGCATTAAGTAAAATGCCTGAAACAGTTAATATTTCATTTAATAAATAGAGGGATTA
The DNA here is from genome assembly GCA_030835065.1 of Candidatus Kapaibacterium sp. Classification (GTDB taxonomy): domain Bacteria; phylum Bacteroidota; class Ignavibacteria; order Kapaibacteriales; family UBA2268; genus JAUQWR01. The sequence goes on along the minus strand of JAUQWR010000082.1, from coordinate 8,287 downwards.
TATGAGTAAAGGTAAAAAAATACTACTTTGGGTTTTGGCACTCGTATTAATGTTAGGGAGTGCTGTTTATCAGAGAATGACAGGACCTACTCATCCAAAAAGAGTTAGTGCAGTTGTTTCTGGAATTGAAGTAAAGACAAAATTAGAGCGTAGCTACGACGGCGATGATGATATGCCGGTTGTTGTATCGGCAGACAGCAAAGTAAAAGCTAAACTTATATACAAACGCTACCCTACAAATGATGAATGGACTACAGTAGATATGAAACGCGAAGGTGAATATCTAAAATCATCTGTACCTCATCAAGCACCCGCCGGCAAAGTAATGTATAACGTTATTGTAATTGGTGAAAAGGGAGATCAGGCATTCTTATCAGAAGCCCCTGTCGTAACAAGATACAAAGGTAAAGTTCCTGGATTTATTTTGATTCCACATGTTTTATGCATGTTTTTAGCAATGGTATTTTCTCTAAGAACTGGTATTACTTTCTTTAGCAAAGAAGATAGTACTTTCAAATTGGCATTATTTACAACAGTTCTATTTTTACTTGGTGGATTTATATTAGGTCCTCTTGTTCAGAAATATGCTTTTGGAGCTTACTGGACAGGTTTCCCATTTGGAACTGATCTAACAGACAACAAAACAGCAGCTTCATTGCTATTTTGGGTGATAGCATTGTGGAGGCTAAAAGTAAATCCAAATCAAAGAGCTTGGGCGCTTTTAGCAGCAATAGTTATGTTTGGTATTTACCTAATACCACATAGCATGTTTGGCTCTCAATTAGATTATTCGCAAGTTCCACAAAACTAATGGAGATAATATGAAAAAGGATATGGGTGCAAAAACACTTATCTATCCTAATCCTGTGCTTTTAATTGGTACTTACGACTCAGAAGGAAAACCCAATGCAATGACAGCATCTTGGGGCGGGATTTGCTCGAGTGAGCCTCCTTCTATTGCGGTATCGGTTAGAAAATCAAGATATACCTATAATAATCTTATTTTAAATAAGGAATTTACTATCTCAATTCCTAGCGAAAATTATGTGCGCGAAGCTGATTATTGTGGAATTTATTCTGGTAAAAATGAAAATAAGTTCAATGAATTGAAATTGACAGAGGTTAAATCTCAATATGTAAATGCTCCATATATTGATGAATTTCCAGTAATTCTACATTGCAAAGTTATACACATTTTCGAATTAGGAATTCACACTCAATTTGTTGGTGAAATTATAAATACCAGCATAGATACATCGGTATTAAACGAACTAGGCAAACCGGATATTAACAAAATAAAACCAATAATATATGATGTTTCAGAAAAGGCATATCATAGTATAGGATCAGAATTAATTAAAGGATATTCGACACTTAAGAAATCTTAAGATAAGGAAACGAAAAGATGAACAATTTTGTTTTTTATAATCCGACAAAAATTCTCTTTGGCAAAAATCAAATTCAATTGCTTGGCAAAGAGATGAAATCGAATAATGTTAAAAAGGTTTTGATTTTGGCAGGTGGCGGCTCCATTAAGCAAAATGGAGTTTACGACGTAACTATCAAAACATTAAGTAAAGAAGGAATCGAATCGGTTGAAGTTTGGGGTGTAAGACCAAATCCAACATTAGATCATGCTAATGAAGCAATAAAAATAGCAAGAGATAATAATGTAGATGCTATTTTGGCAATCGGTGGTGGTAGTGTAATAGATGAATCAAAATCAATAGCTGCTGGCTTTTATTTAGATAATCTATGGGATGTATTCGAAAAGAAAGCACTAATCGAAAAAGCACTTCCAATCTATACAATTCTAACACTATCTGGCACCTGCTCCGAAATGGATCCATTTGCTGTATTATCGAATGAAGCAGAACAAAAAAAATGGGGTATGGGTTCTCCCCTATTATTCCCTAAAGTATCTGTAATCGATCCAAGTATTCAAATGAGCCTGCCTTGGCATCAAACAGTGAATGGCGGAATTGATGCTATTTCACACACAATGGAATTTTATTTTTTAGGAACTAATGAAGAAATCACCATATCAATGGATGAAGCTATTATTAATACTATAATAAAATCAATTGATGCATTACAAGTTGATTCAAAAGATTATTCAGCCAGATCAAATTTGGCTTGGTGTGCTACTTTAGCTTTGAATGGCAATTCAGGAGTGGCTCTTAAGGGTGGAGATTGGGCTTCGCATCGCATTGAACATGGTATTTCGGCATTACATCCCGAAGTTGCTCATGGAGCTGGACTCGCTGTTGTATTTCCTAATTGGATCAAATATTGTGCGAGCGAAAATCCGGCTCAGTTCAAAAGATTCGCAGAAAAAATCTGGAATTGCGATAATATTGAAGATGCTGTTGAAAAAATGAAATCGAAATTCCGTTCTTGGAGTGCACCAACTACTCTTAGGGATTTAAATATCGAAAAAAGTGAAATCGAAGCAATTGCCGATAATGCATTGAATATTGGAAATTTAGGAGCTGTCAAGCCTTTGACTAGAGAAGACGTGATTAAAATTCTTGAATTTTCTTATTAATTTTATTTGGTAGAGTCGCAAAAAGTTCTTAATTTTGTAACTCAAAAGTTTTGGTCAAGTCCCGTGCGGCTAAGTCAGACCCAACCCCGCCAGGTCCGGAAGGAAGCAACGGTCAGTTTGTTCTTAGGGTGCCACGGTCAACTTGACCTCTTTTTTTTTATACTCACCTAAATTATTTCTTGGATATTCCAAAATTCTTTTTTAGATTTAATCGAAAATATGATGATTATGAAAATAATCCCATAAAATTTGTTTGATATATTTAGTTTTATCAACATACATGGAGTACAAATGACAGATAGTTACGGGTTTTTATCTGTTAAAGTCAAATCTCTATTTCTTTCGCTTATTTTTTTGACAAGCACTAGTCTATCATACGCCGGCGAAGCAGATCTTAAAGTGCCGGCACAAGTCAAAGAAAGCCCACTATTGTATTGGGGATTGCTAATATGCATATTAGGTATGCTCTTCGGAATAACAAGTTTCTACAAATTAAAAAAGTTAAAAGCTCACAATTCTATGCTAGAGGTTGCAGAAATAATTTTTGAAACTGCTAAGACATATTTAATCCAACAAGGGAAATTCATAGCATTTTTATTCCTTTTTATTGGTGGTGCTATTGCATTCTATTTCGGAATACTAAGAGATTTTTCTTGGATCACGGTACTTGTTATTATAGCATGGACAATTGTTGGCATATTAGGTTCTTATGGAGTTGCTTGGTTTGGGATAAGAGTTAATACATTAGCAAATAGTCGCATGGCATTCGCTTCATTAGAAAAGAAACCATTAAAATTATTGAATATACCATTAAGCGCCGGAATGAGTATTGGCGTGCTTTTGATTTGTGTAGAACTTATCATGATGCTAATAATCCTTTTATTTGTTCCAGGCGATTTTGCTGGTTATTGCTTTATTGGCTTTGCAATTGGTGAATCTTTAGGTGCTTCGGCTCTTAGAATAGCTGGTGGTATATTTACAAAAATTGCAGACATCGGCTCAGATCTTATGAAAATTGTTTTTAATCTGAAAGAGGATGATCCTTCAAACCCGGGTGTAATTGCAGACTGTACTGGCGATAATGCCGGCGATAGTATTGGTCCTACTGCAGATGGTTTCGAAACCTATGGAGTTACTGGTGTTGCTCTTATCAGTTTTATTCTTTTAGGAATCGCCAATTATGATCCACATACTAATGCAATGTCTGCTCTAGTTTCTAAATATCAAACTGAACTAATTATTTGGCTGTTTACTATGAGAATTGCTATGATTGGTTCTTCAATCTTTGCATATTGGATTAATGTATTCATTTCAAAAATAAGATACGAGAAGAAAGATACACTTGATTTTGAAATACCTCTCACCTATTTGGTTTGGATTTCATCAATTTTATCAATTATTTTGACTTATGCAATTAGTTATTTGCAATTGTCAGGCTTGGAAGATAAAAATGGAAATCTTACAAACCTGTGGTTAGTAATATCTTCAATTATTAGTTGTGGGACTCTTGGTGCTGCTCTTATACCAGAATTAACAAAAGCATTTACCAGCACAAAATCCAGACATACTCGTGAAGTTGTCGTATGTGGTCGCGAAGGTGGTCCTTCACTTACTATCCTTTCCGGATTAGTTTCCGGCAATTTCAGTGCATTTTGGAAGGGAATGGTCTTTATTTTATTAATGTTTTTAGCGTATGTATTTAGTGGAATGGGCTTGGATAATTACTATCTAAACTACCCGTCAATTTTTGCTTTCGGCTTAGTTGCATTTGGATTTCTTGGAATGGGACCAGTCACTATTGCTGTTGATTCTTATGGTCCGGTTACTGATAATGCCCAATCAATCTATGAATTATCAATGATTGAATCCAAGCCGGGTATAGAAGCAGAAATTGAAAAAGAATTTGGATTTACTCCTAATTTTGAAAAAGCTAAAAAATATTTAGAAGAAAATGATGGTGCAGGTAATACTTTCAAGGCTACATCTAAACCTGTTCTGATTGGAACTGCAGTAGTTGGTGCTACTACTATGATATTCTCCTTAATATTAGTACTTCAACACTCTCTGGGCATAAAACCAGAATTAGTTTTAAATCTACTAAATCCTTGGAGTATTCTGGGATTTATTGCCGGTGGATCAGTTATTTATTGGTTTTCGGGTGCATCAATACAAGCAGTTACTACTGGTGCATATAAAGCTGTTGAATATATCAAAGCTAACATAAAACTTGATGATAAAGCTGATAAGAAAGCTTCGATAGAAACCTCAAAAGAAGTAGTGAAGATATGCACAAAATATGCACAGCAAGGCATGTTTAATATATTTATTGCTGTTTTTCACTTTGCATTAGCTTTTGCATTCTTTTCTTCATCAACTCATGAAAACGCTGCACCGGCAAGCTTTTTTGTTAGTTATTTGATATCTCTTGCTATTTTTGGTTTGTTCCAAGCCATTTTCATGGCAAATGCCGGTGGATGTTGGGATAATGCCAAAAAAATTGTTGAAGTTGAACTTCATGAGAAAAATACAGATCTTCATGCAGCTACAGTTGTAGGCGATACAGTTGGCGATCCATTCAAAGATACTGCATCGGTAGCACTCAATCCAATCATTAAATTTACGACGCTTTTTGGACTATTAGCCATGGAAATTGCGATTCAAGAAGCTTTTGTTCCTTTTGCCCCTTATATTGGCTCGGCATTTTTATTGATTGCTCTGATTTTTGTTTATAGATCTTTTTATTCAACAAGAATTACTACAGATAAAAAGTAATGTCTATATAAAATAAAAAAGAGGCTCTATCAAATTTATATTTAGTTTGTTAGAGCCTCTTTTTATATATTATTTAACTAATTCAATCCGCAGGAGCCGCCTTGGCAGCCGCCGGGCATACCGCATGGAGCGGGCGGATCTAATTTTATTTTAAACGATGTCGAAATACTTGCAGCACTCATTATTTTCTTATAGTCATTTGATTGGCAATTAGGACAAATAATGAGTTCTGTATCTTCTTTGGTTTTGTGGAATATCTCAAATTTTGTTTCACATTCCTTACATTTATATGCATAAATCGGCATAAAATTATATCCTTACATTTTTTTCAGACAAATCTAAAATTCCGGACAACAAATAAAAAATTCCCGGAACAAATGCAATATAAAGAAACGCATTATCAATTCCAATCCAGGAGAAAAATAATAATGCAGCAAATAAACTCAAGGCTCCTGATATTATTTCAAAAAACCAACCTAATATTAAACTAGTAATGAAAATCATAAGCGGAAAAAATAACAAAACTTCGGAATTGGATAATTTCGATACATCAGGAAATGAAGAGATCAATGAAAGCAAAATAAATAACAGCAAGAATGTTGATATTATTCTTGCTCCCCATCTGAAAACCAAGACACTCAATTTGCTTTCCATATTTGCCTCTATAAAAAAGTACCGCAGTTATTTTCTGCGGTACTTTGATTATTATTTATTTTATTATCAATTTTTGTAAATTATTGTGATTTTTTGAGTTAATCTTAACAATATAAACTCCGGGGTTGAAGCTATTTTCAATATTAAGTATTTGACCTTCGCTTATATATGCAAAAGTTTGTTCTAACATAGTATTGCCTAATACATCAATTACTTTAACATTCACATTTTCGTCCTGATTATTAAATTTAATATTAAATTTTGAAATCGCTGGATTTGGATAAATGCAAATTGTATTATCTTTAGATTCATTATCTACACTTGAAGTACCATCTAATACTCTTACTTCTTTAGCATATCTGATATTATTAACAAATCTTGCTTTAACTTGCAACTTAAGGTTATCAGTAAGCTGAACAAATGATATAGGATTTCCGGCTTTATTAAAATACTTAGTATTGGCATCGACATAATAGAATCTGCCACCAACTACTAAATAATTATCACCTTTTGCATCAAATGTTTTTAGAGAATCAGGATATGTTTCGCCATCTAATTGGATCTCATATAAATTCACGAAATTCTTACCGTCATACATACCTCTAATTTCGACCAAAGACTTTTCAGCAAGTTTATTCAAATTGATTAAAGCATTCGATTTATCAAATATTTTTGAATAATACTTCTGATTATATTTTTCATCATCAATACTAATATCATTACTTGTTTTAGAACTTACAGTACCTAAAACTGTATAATTGTTTGGTATATAATCATTCAAAATATAGATTTTTTTTGCATAGTAAGTATTGTTATTATTATAATACTCAATCATCAATTTATCATTGAATTTAATTTTTGATGAAGAAGCGGGAGTTTTGTCGTAATAATAATATTTAGTTTGAGCATCAGTAATTACATAATACCATGAAGTAACCAAAGTATCTTTATTGATTGAAGCAGCATAAGCCACTCTAAACTTTTCAGCTAAAGGTTTATCTAATATTTCAATAAAATAGGCAACATAGCCTGTGTAAATCTTATTAGCAATAACTCTGATAAGACTACCTTGTTTAATATCAGACAAAGTTGCTTTCTCCCCATCAAAATTTTTAATAGTAGATTGTGAGCTAATAGTAACTAAATTATCTTGAATATAAAAACCATATTTAGTTTTAGATTGTACAGTATCAACAATAGTTAATGCATTAGAAAATTCAGAGTTAATAATAAATATTTTCTTGGCAACTACAGAAGAATTTTCGTATTTACATTCAAGTTCGAGCAATTGTCCTGGCTTAATATCATCAAAAATAGCTTTCCCGCTATTTGTCAAATAAACATTAACACCCGGCAAAACATCAATTTTCTTTTTATTTATAGTAATTGAATTTTGCTCTTTTAATTCAACAATTCCTTTAATCGAAAATGAAGTTTCTGGTTCTTTTTTGATAAGAATTTTTTGAGCAATAATCTGATTATTGAAAATATCAGCATCAATTTCTACGTTTCTCGAAACATAAAGTTCAGGAATACCCTGTGGCATACCGGATTCGTTGACAATATAGGTAGTATCTATAACTTCAACAATATTATTGTCAACCACAATTTTATTGTATTCATTAGCATAAATAGTACCTTTTATTTTGGTAGATCCAGATTTTTCATGAAGTACTGTCAATGATTCAATATATTTTGTATCGTCGTTATCAAATTTTGCAATTTTGAGTAATAACATAAAATTAGATTTTACTTGATCAATTTTTTTGATATTTACATCATTAGAATAAAAATCAGAATATGCTTTTTTAAAAACATATTTATTGTTGTTGATAGTAATCTCATAATTATTGCCAACTTGTTTAATATCTTCATTCAAACCTTTTGCAGAGCTAGTATCTTTTGCTTTGTTAATTGTAGCTTTAACGATATTATATTGATAATTATCAAATTTAGCATTAACATAAACAGTATCATTACTAAAGATTTCTTTTAATTTTGCAGTTTTGTTTGTTTTAAACTGGAGTACTGAGGAACTATTAACGAAGAATTTACGGCCATTCATAATAAAATAATCTGAGGCAATACTTGTAACAGCATTTTTAAGACTAACAGTATTAATTGTTCCATTCAAAATGCGAATATTTATAGCAATCGACTCGCTATTGTAATTTTTAGCATATAATTCAACCTTATCTCCTACTTTAATACTATCAAAATGGGCTAAATCGCCATTATAATAGAAAATATTAGTAGTATCTGTTATTGCAAAAGTATTACCATCAACAATAATCACACCTGTAAAAATAGTAT
>JAUQWR010000081.1 GCA_030835065.1 Candidatus Kapaibacterium sp. | reverse complement strand
AAAATCCATTATCACTTTATTTTTTGTAATTCCACCAACCAATAAGAATCTATCTTTTGCAGTTTTGTCGAGTAGTTCAGATATTTTATCAGAAATCATCCTGCAAAGCCCTGCAGATACTTCAGATTTTGGAATACCTTTGTTTAGAGCATGAGTGCAATCAGACTTGCAAAAAACCGAGCATCGACCTGATACCTTAAATGGTTCTGCAGACTGTGCTATTTCCATAGTTTCGTCTATAGACAGGTCCATTCTTTTAATTTGCTGCATAAAGAATTCACCTGTACCCGAAGCGCATTGATTTTTGCTAATCACAGAAGCTATCTTACCGTGGCTATCCAAAGGATAAACAAGGAATGTTTCGCCGCCAAGACTTGCAATTGCATCAATATTTCGATACTTATCAGAAATATATTCATAAGCAATCTCGCTAGCCTGGGGCTCTGAGATATTAGCAACAGATACCATACTTCGAAATTTTCGACCTGTTACGGCAATTTTTGCACCAATAGGATTGAATGATTTTAAAGTATCGATAAAAGTTTTTTTTGGATCACCATTGTGAGAAACGCTTACTTGTCTATCAATTTTAATTTTATCATCAATCTTAGATATTTCAACTACCGAGACAGTTGAGGCACCAAGGCAAATTCCAATAGCCCGCATATATTTAATATTCCATTTGAAACAAATCAAAATACAAAGTTAATAATAATTTCTATTAAAAAATTAAGTGCTTCAACAAAAAAATGATTAAAAATTATTAGAAAAAAATTGTAAATTATAAAGTTTAAATTGATAAATTTATTGATAATTTAATAAATAAACGAGCAGACAAATATGCTAAAGATTATCAGAGCATCGGAAAGAGGATACAGTTCTTATCCTTGGATGAAATCATATCATACATTCAGCTTCGGCAACTATGTCGATAAGCGGAATATGCATTTTGGTAAGCTTAGACTCTTAAACGACGACTACGTCCGCCCGGGTCAAGGCTTTGATTTTCATACACATCAAAACATGGAAATTATATCTATACCTTTAGACGGCACTATTGCATTCAAAGATAAAGACGAAAATGAAATACTAACCGAAGTAAACGATGTTCAAATTATGTCTGCCGGTTCTGGCATTATTCATACCGAATATAATAAAAGCGACGATATCGAAGTCAATTTCATTAAAATTTGGATCTATCCACATCAAAGAAATATAGAGCCAAGATATTCGCACATGAGATTTAATATCGATAATCGTAAAAACCAGCTTCAATGTATTGTTTCGCCTGAAAAAGAGGATAATGCACTCTGGATCAATCAGCAAGCCTATTTGTATTGGACTGAATTAGAAAAAGACAATTCTGTCGAAATCAAAAGAAGACATGAGGGAAGCGGTATTTTTGTTTATGTTATTGATGGAAATATTAGCATGCTCGATAATGAATTTGCTAAAAGAGATTCTGTCGGTATTTGCGATATCGAAACTATAAACGTTAAAGCACTCGATAATTCGTTTTTACTAATTATTGAAGTACCATTAGTAGAATAAAAATAAAGGTTAATTAGCATGTCAGAAATTTATGATGTTGCTATAATCGGCTCGGGTCCTGCCGGCTTTACTGCCGGATTGTATGCCAGCCGTGCAAATTTGAATGTAATTTTATTTGAAGGCTCCCAACCGGGTGGCCAACTTACTATAACTACCGAAGTTGAAAACTTCCCTGGATTTGAGCACGGTGTGCAAGGTCCGGAAATGATGGATATTTTCCGCCGTCAAGCTACTCGTTTTGGCTGCAAAAATGTCTATGAAACTATTACTAAAGTCGATTTTTCTAATCGACCTTTCACATTGACTAACGAATCGGGCAAAGAATATTCTGCTCGTTCTGTTATTATTGCTACTGGCGCTACTGCTCGCACTTTAAAAATTCCTTCAGAAGCTACTTATTGGGGCTTTGGAATTTCTGCTTGTGCTACTTGCGATGGTTTTTTCTATAAAAATAAAAAAGTTTTCGTTGTTGGTGGTGGCGATACTGCTATGGAAGAAGCAAACTATTTGACTCATTTTGCAAGCTCGGTTACTCTTTTGCATAGACGTCAAGAATTCCGTGCTTCCAAAATAATGATAGATAGAGCTAAAGAAAATCCTAAAATTGACTTTGTACTTGATTCAGTTATTGATGAATTTATGGGCGAAGAAAAAAATGGAATCAAAAGCCTTACTGCCATTAAAGTAAGAAATGTACAGACTAATGAAAGCAAAATTATGCCTGCTGATGGCGTATTTATTGCTATCGGGCACGATCCAAATACTCAGCTATTCAAAGGTTTGCTCGATATGGATGATGAAAATTATCTTATTACTAAAGGCAAATCTACTTATACAAACATACCGGGTGTATTTGCATGCGGTGATGTTCAAGACCATGTTTATCGTCAGGCTATCTCTGCTGCTGGCAGCGGTTGCATGGCGGCTATCGATGCAGAACGCTGGCTTCAGGATAATTAATCCTGGATTTCTATGTGATTTTTTAAATTCGAACTATTCCAATATTAATTAACCCGGTTATGCTCTTACCGGGTTTTTTATTTTATACATGCTTTAGATTTTTAAAAGTAAAACTTTATTGCTAATTTTGAACTTGAATTTTTGCAATTTTTGAGTAAATCGATGGGAATTACATACAAAGCTGCCGGCGTCGATATTTCCGCAGGCGATGAAACGGTTAAAAGAATTAAACCTCTCGTTAAATCTACTTTCGATAAAAATGTTTTATCCGAAATTGGACTTTTTGGCGGATTTTATGATGCTAAATTTGAAGAATTTGAGCATCCGGTGCTTGTTGCTTCCACCGATGGTGTCGGCACTAAGCTTAAAATTGCTTTTATGGCTGATAAACACGACACTGTGGGCCAATGCCTTGTCAACCATTGCGTAGATGATATACTTTGCTGCGGTGCTAAACCTTTGTTTTTCCTTGATTATTTTGCTACAGGCAAGCTAAATCCTGATGTTGCAGAAAGCGTTATTTCCGGCTTTGCTAAAGCCTGTCGCGAAAATTCTTGCAGCCTGATTGGTGGCGAAACTGCCGAAATGCCTTCAATCTATTCTGACGGCGAATATGATATGTCTGGAACGATTGTCGGTGTGGTAGATAAATCTAAAATTGTAAATGGAAAAACTATTCAAGCTGGCGATGTAATGATCGGATTGAAATCTACCGGACTTCATACCAATGGCTATTCTCTTGCTCGTGCTGTGCTATTTCCAAAATATAAGCATGATACTTATTTTGATTCTCTGGGCTCTACTCTTGCTGATGCTCTTTTAGCAGTTCATAAATCATATTTGCACTCTGTGCATCCGTTAGTCGAATCAGGTTTGCTTAATGGTATTTCTCACATCACTGGCGGTGGTATTATCGGCAATACTTCAAGAATCTTGCCTCAAGGCACTGCTATGAATATTGACTGGAATGCTTGGCAATTGCCTCCTATTTTTGATTTAATTCAAAAAGAAGCTTCTATCGATGAAGAAGAAATGCGTAAAGCTTTTAATCTTGGTATAGGTATGATTTTAATAGTTTCCAAAAATAATGCCGATAAGGTAATGGAATCTGTAAAGTCAGAAAATCCGATTATT
>JAUQWR010000080.1 GCA_030835065.1 Candidatus Kapaibacterium sp. | reverse complement strand
AATGGATTTTTTGTCAGAAAAATATCCTAATGCCGATGTACCTGCGGAAGCTGCATTTTTTGAAGCATTTGGAGCTGCGATTTATGCTCAGAGAAATGATTTTGTGCTTCACAATTTTGATGAAATTTTGAAAGAAAATGTGGGTTCATTTACCTTTCATCCACCTTTATCAAGATATAAAGATAAAGTAGTATTTAAAAATTCAAAACGCAGGCAGGCTGTCGAATCTGAAAAATGTATTTTAGGGCTTGATGTTGGTTCCACAACCACAAAAGCTGTATTGATTGGAGTTTCAGATTCTTTAGTATTAGCTTCGGAGTATATATATACGAATGGCAATCCAATCAAAGCAGCCAGAGATTGCTACAAATCCTTATTGAATCAAATAGATAAAAACATTATAATAATAGGATTGGGTACAACTGGCTCTGGAAGGCATATTGCAGGTCTTCATGCACTCACTGATTCAATTTTTAATGAAATTACTGCACATGCAAGTGCTGCTGTTCACTTCGACAAGCATGTAGATACTATTTTTGAAATTGGTGGACAGGATGCAAAATATACGTATATAGTAAACAAAGTACCTTCAGACTATGCCATGAACGAAGCTTGCTCCGCAGGCACAGGTTCATTTATCGAAGAAGCGGCATGGGAATCGCTTGCAGTGAAAGTGAAGGAAATTCAAGATATTGCTCTTAGTGCAGATAATCCACCTAACTTTAGCGACCAGTGTGCGGCGTTCATAAGTTCTGATATAAAAACAGCTCAGCAAGAAAATATATCAAAAGATAATATTATTGCCGGTTTAGTTTATTCAATTTGTTTGAATTATGTCAATAGAGTAAAAGGTAATAGACCGGTAGGAAATAAAATATTTATGCAAGGCGGTGTATGCTATAATCAAGCTGTGCCAATTGCAATGGCTGCACTAACAGGCAAAGAAATTATTGTGCCACCGGATCCTGGATTGATGGGTGCATTTGGTGTAGCTCTTGAAGTAAAAGAAAAAATTAAACTTGGTATTATTGAAGAAAAGGAATTTGATCTTAAGGAATTATCCGAAAGAGAAGTTGTGTATCACAAGCCATTTATTTGTGCTGGTGGCAGAGAAAAATGTGATTTGAAATGCTCAATAAATATGATAGAAATAATGGGCAAAAAATATCCTTTTGGCGGCTCGTGCGATAAATATTATAGCATGAACTCAAACGATAACAAGCTACATGAAAAAGATTTAGTTAAATATAGAAATTATTTGATTTATGATAAATATGCACCACATTACGATCTGCCAAGTGATGCTAAGACAATTGGATTGAATTATAGTTTTCATACTCATACATTATATCCTTTGTTTTACAATTTCTTTTCTGGGCTGGGATTTAATGTTATACATTCGGATAAGGTAACAGACGAAGGATTAAATAGAGAAATATCTTCGTTTTGCTATCCTGCACAACTCTCATTAGGTCTATTTCAGGATTTATTGGATAAAAATCCGGATTATATATTTTTGCCATCAATACTTGAAATGTACACCGAAGAAGAAGGGTATCAGAGATTAGATTTTAATTGCACTTGTGTGTTTGTTAGTGGCGAAACATTTTATATAAAACAAGCTTATAAAGATAAGGAAATTCTGCAGAAATTAATAACTCCTAATTTAAATTTTGGCTCTGGTTGGGCATCTGAAGAAAAAACTTTTGTCGATATAGCAAAGCAATTAGGAATT
>JAUQWR010000011.1 GCA_030835065.1 Candidatus Kapaibacterium sp. | reverse complement strand
TGGTTGTCATCGAGGCTTTCACCTTGCTCTTTTACTTTCAAGCTAAGGTTTGCCAATGCTGAGCGTAAGACCATTTCTGCATCTTTTGCTGCGTGCTTCTTTTGATATTTCAGCATTGTGAGCGCCTCTACTGCTTTTTGCCCGCGAATAAGATCGATTACCAATCTCATTTTACGCGGTGACGAACGTATATATTTTTTAAGTGCCTTTGCTTCCATCATTTACTCCGTTTTATTTCTTCTTTGCATCTTTTCTATGACCGGCATGACCACGATAGACTCTTGTAGGAGCGAATTCGCCAAATTTATGGCCTACCATGTTTTCTGTTACATATACCGGAATAAAATTCTTACCATTATGAACGGCAACAGTATGCCCCACGAAATCAGGAGTAATAGTTGAAGCTCTCGACCATGTTTTAATAACCTTCTTTTGTCTTGCTTCGTTGAGCTCGACAATTTTCTTTAGAAGTTTATAATGTATGAATATACCTTTCTTTAATGAGCGGGCCATATCCTAATCCTCAATTATTTAGATTTCCGTGAACGAATAATGTATTTGCTTGATAGCTTGCGTTTTTTCCTTGTTTTGAGGCCTTTAGCAAGCTGACCCCAAGGTGATTCCGGATGTGCACGTCCACCACCGGATTTTGAAGTACCTTCGCCGCCGCCCATCGGGTGATCGATTGGGTTCATCGCCATACCGCGTGATTGTGGTCTGACGCCGAGCCATCTTCTGCGTCCGGCTTTGCCTAACATTATGTTCTCGTGATCAGTATTGCCCACTACACCAAGTGTTGCGTAGCATTCGTTTGGTACCATTCTGATTTCGCCTGAAGGCATTTTTAATATTGCAAATCTGCCTTCGTTGGAAAGCAACTGTACTGATGTACCTGCACTTCTTGCCATCTGTCCGCCTTTTCCTGGTTTCATTTCGACATTATGTACGAATAAACCTACTGGAATTCTCTTTAGCGGAAGAGCGTTGCCATCTTTAAATTCTGCATCCGGACCAGCCATCAATACATCACCAACTTTTACCTTATCGGGAGCTATAATATAGCGGAATTCGCCATCTGCATATTTTAGCAAAGCGATTCTTGCCGAACGGTTTGGATCGTATTCGATAGTTGATACAGTTGCCTGAATACCGATTTTATTTCTTTTAAAATCGATAATTCTGTATTTGCGTTTATGTCCGCCGCCGCGATGGCGCGAAGTTATACGCCCGGTATTATTTCTGCCGCCTGATTTCTTAAGCGGTCTTACGAGCTTCTTATGTGGCTCGGTGCTAGTTATTTCTTCAAATGTAGGCACCGAGTAGAATCTTGTTCCGGGTGTTATTGGTTTAAAAACTCTTAATGCCATCTTTATTTAATTTTCTTTTGTTCACAATAATTTCTTATGATTCAGCCGGTCCGGAGACTAACTCTATTGATTGTCCTTCTTTCAAAGTAACGTAGGCTTTCTTTTTCAAAGGTGTCGAACCTCTCATCATTCCGCGGCGTGTCATTCTTACTTTGACTTTGCCTTTGATGCGGACTGTGCGTATTGAAATTACGTTTACTTCGAACATTTCTTCGATAGCTTTTCTTATTTCAATCTTATTAGCATTAGGGTCAACTTGGAACACATATTGACCGTTTGCTGAAAGCTTCATTGCTTTTTCAGTTATAACCGGCTTTTTAATTACCTGAAGCATGATCTTTCTAACCAGAATTAATTACTAAAATTATTAACTATTGGTTCAATCGCACCTTTGAATAAAAGGAGCTTTTTATGGTTCAGTATATCATATGTTGATATTTTATCTGCCGGTTGAACCGTGATGTTCGGCAAATTACGAGCCGACATGTAGACGTTAAAATCTACGCCGGGAACCAATATGAGAGTTTTTGCGGCATCAAGGCTGAGATTTTTCATATATTTTGCAAATTCTTTTGTTTTGATTTGCTCCATTCTGATATCTTCAACCACCATCAGGTTATTTTCCTGCGCTCTCAATGAAAAGGCTGATTTTCTGGCTAATTGGCGAAGCTTCTTTGGTAATTTCAAATTGAAATCGCTTGGTTTTGGTCCATGAACTGTACCGCCGCCTACCCAAAGTGGGGATCTGCTTGAGCCCGAGCGAGCTGTGCCGCGTCCTTTTTGCTTCCAGGGTTTTTTACCGCCGCCCGATACTTCGGCACGAATTTTTGTTTTTCTTGTGCCTTGTCTCTTATTTGCCAGATGAACTATTACTGCTTGGTGCATAACATGTTCGTTTGGAACTATGCCGAACACTTCGTCTGTAAGTTCGATTTGCCCTGATTTATTGCCATCTTTTGTATATAGATCTACAAGCATTTTTTTCTGTGCCTTATTGCTTTATTATTTCTAATAACGTATTAGGAGCGCCCGGCAAACTGCCCTTTAGAAGGATCAGATTTCTGTCCGGGATAATTTCAACTACTTCGATATTTCTTACTGTAATTTGTTTGCCGCCCATTCTTCCGGCCATTCTCAAGCCTTTGAATACTCTTGACGGATATGAAGACGAACCGATCGAACCAGGGTGGCGTTGGCGGTCTGACTGACCGTGTGTTTGCATACCAACTCCACCAAAGTGGTGGCGTTTGATTACGCCTTGGAATCCACGACCTTTGCCTGTTCCTGTTATTCTTACTTTATCGCCTTTTACAAATTCTTCTACAGTTAATGTATCGCCGACTTTTACGTCTTTTGATAATTCACGGAATTCTTTCAAATAGCGTTGTGGTTCTACACCTGCTTTTTTGAATTGTCCCATCAACGGTTTATTTACTTTGCGTTCTTCTATAGCTTCGAAGCCTAATTGAACTGCTTTGTAACCGTCTTTTTCATTATCTCTGACCATCACTACCGGGCATGGGCCCGCTTCTACGACTGTAACTGGAATCGCGCGACCGTCTTCAGTCAATACGCTTGTCATTCCGAGTTTTTTTCCTAAAATTGCTGCTTTCATTCTACCCATCTCCTTAGACTTTCACTTCTACATCTACGCCCGCTGGTAATTCCAATCTCATCAATGCGTCGATTGTTTTTTGAGTCGAGCTAAATATATCGATTAATCTCTTGTGTATTCTCGTTTCGAATTGTTCACGAGATTTTTTGTCTACGTGGGGTGAACGGTTTACAGTGAATACACTGCGACGGGTTGGCAGTGGTATCGGACCTGATACCACTGCACCTGTTTGTTTCACTGTACGAACAATTCTTTCTGTCGATTTGTCAATCAGTTTATGGTCGTATGATTTTAATTTTATTCTTATTCTTTGTGTTGCCACTTCAATTTTCCTCATTCATATTTATTTATACAATAGGATAGCTTAAGATTATTCAATAATCTTAGTAACAACGCCAGCGCCTACTGTTCTACCGCCTTCGCGAATAGCAAATCTCAAACCTTCTTCCATAGCTACTGGAGTAATAAGTTCGATTTCGATAGCATCTAAGTTATCACCAGGCATAACCATTTCTACGCCTTCTGGTAAGTGCAATGCACCTGTTACGTCTGTTGTACGGAAATAGAATTGTGGACGATAGTTATTGAAGAATGGAGTATGGCGTCCGCCTTCTTCTTTCTTCAAAACGTATACTTGAGCATTAAATTTAAAGTGTGGTTTGATTGAACCTGGTTTAGCAATAACCATACCGCGTTCTAGTTCGTTTTTGTCTACACCACGAAGAAGCAAACCAACGTTGTCGCCTGCTTGGCCTTCGTCCAACAATTTACGGAACATTTCAACGCCTGTACAAGTTGTTTTCTTATGCAAACCGAAGCCAACGATTTCAACTTCTTCGTTAACTTTCACAATACCGCGTTCGATACGGCCTGTACCTACTGTACCACGACCTGTAATTGAGAACACGTCTTCCACTGGCATCAAGAATGGTTTATCAACATCGCGTTGTGGAGTTGGAATGTATGAATCTACTGCTTCCATCAATTCATATACGCAAGCCAATCTTGGATCGTCTGATGATGCACCGTCTTCTGAACCTGCATCCAAAGCATGAAGAGCTGAACCGCGAATGATTGGAATATCGTCGCCAGGGAAGTTATAAGAGCTTAATAATTCTCTTAATTCCATTTCAACTAGTTCTAATAATTCTGCGTCAGCGATATCAACTTTATTCAAGAAAACAACGATTCTTGGCACACCAACTTGGCGAGCTAAAAGAATGTGTTCGCGTGTTTGAGGCATTGGACCGTCTGTAGCGGCACATACTAATATAGCACCGTCCATTTGAGCGGCACCAGTAATCATGTTTTTGATATAATCGGCGTGACCTGGGCAGTCTACGTGTGCATAGTGGCGTTCGCCTGTTTCGTATTCTACGTGAGCTGTAGCAATTGTGATCCCGCGTGCTTTTTCTTCTGGCGCGTTATCAATAGAATCGAAGCTTCTCTTAATACCTTTTCCAAATTTCTTGTAAAGGCCCATTGTAATAGCGGCAGTCAATGTTGTCTTGCCGTGATCTACGTGACCGATTGTACCAACGTTCACGTGTGGTTTGGAACGATCAAATTTTTCTTTAGCCATTGTAAAGCTCCTAATAATAATATTGTTAATTAATTAATTTATATTAAAATCAAATTTCTTAGTAATAATTGTTCTTTATTACTGCTGGCTCATAATGCGAAAACGTCATTGTGTAAACTGCTCTTCCCTGGCTTGCAGAGCGGAGCTTTGTTACATAACCGAACATTTCGGAAAGCGGAGCTATACAGCTTACAACTTGCATCGTTCCTCTTTGAGAAATGCCTTCGATTCGTCCTCGCCTAGAGTTCATATCAGATATTATATCTCCCATATATTCTTCGGGGGATACTACTTCGACCTTGAACACCGGTTCGAGCAATACTGGGTTGGCTTTTCTTACTGCATCTTTGACTGCTATTGTTGCTGCAATCTTATATGCTACTTCAGTAGATTCGCCTTCCTCGTATTTTGAATCCTTCAGCCTGACTTCGACATCAATCATCGGGTAACCATTTGGACCGACTTGTAATGCTTCGATTGCTCCCTGGCGAAGGGCATTGATGTAGAGTTCGGGTAGCTTGTCTTTTGTCAAGTCGCTTGTTATTTTTAGTCCTTCTCCCTGTTTGCCAGGTTTGATTACTAATCTAACATATCCGAATTGATTTTTAGATCCTGCCTGCCTATCAAACGTTCCTTCTTGTTCCACTTCTTGGCTGATAGTTTCTCTATATGCAACCATTGGTTTACCTACACGAGCGGGAACGTTAAATTCTCTCAGCAATCTATCTACTATAATTTCTAAGTGAAGCTCGCCAACTCCGCTTATAATTATTTGACCGCTTTCTTCATCATATTTGTATTTGAAAGTCGGATCTTCATCTGCCAGTTTATTCAGCGATTCTATTAGCTTTTCCTGATCGGCTAATGTTTTAGCTTCGATCGATTGATTGATAACTGGTTCGGAGAAACTTATTTTTTCAAATATTATTGGAGCTTTTATATCTGCCAATGTATCTCCGGTGCGTGTCATCCTCAAGCTTGGGATTGCTACTATATCGCCTGCTGTTGCTTCCGGCATTTCTTCTCTTTTATTGGCATGCATTTTCAATATCTTAAGAACTTTTTCTTTCTTTTCGCTTATTGTGTTTTGCACAGATTCTCCGAGTTTTAGCACTCCGGAGTAAATTCTAATGTAAGTAACTCTCCCGACAAAAGGATCAGTTACTACTTTAAATGCCAATGCTGAGAATGTTTCGTCATCGCTTGGTTTTCGTGTCAATTTCTTTTCAGGATTGGCAACGTCGTATCCCACAATTGGGGGCACTTCAAGCGGTGAAGGAAGATAATCAATAATTGCCTCGATTAATGGCTGAACACCCACATTTTTGAGTGAAGTCCCGCAAAATACAGGGATCACTTTTTGAGTTAAAGTACCTTTTTTCAAAGATTGTTTTATCTCGTCGAT
>JAUQWR010000079.1 GCA_030835065.1 Candidatus Kapaibacterium sp. | reverse complement strand
TATTAACAAATTCATATTTTTTTGAATACTTATAAATTGAGTATCTTGATCTTATATATAAATTATCATCATCTGCAACTAGATTTAGAAACTTATCACTATCATCAATTATAATTTTATTTATTGTCCAATTAAAACCGTTATCGATTGAACATATTATTGCTCCATAATCTAAGACACCCCAAAGAGTATCATTACTATTTACAACACATCGAATTTCTCCATAATCACCTATAAAATATCTGTCCCAGCTTTTACCTTTATCTGTAGTCATTGAATATGTTCCAAAACTACCATAAGCAATTATATTTTTTGATGTTGCTACTGATCCTAAGTAATTTATACGCAGTGGCATTAATGTAAAATCGGATGCTTTACTGCATAAAACATTACTAAATATAATGATTAAAAAAAGTGCAAATCGTTTCATAATAACTCCATAAATTAATAAATGAATCATCTGCCTTACTTGTATCTATTAAACCACTTGAAATTATCTACTTTCATTCTTTAGATCATATAACCTAATAAAAATAAAAAATAAAAGTTAAGTTTCAAAGTATTTTTTTTCTTTTACTCAAACTTTTAACAAAATATTAATTTTCAATAAATACTTTAATACAAATTACTTACAAGTGGAAGGCTCAAAAGTCGAATTGCACTTTTCTCCAAATATGACTAAAATAAATCCTCTTTTTTACTGTAGAGACAGGTTTCAGACCTGTCTCTACAATACATTCTTAATTACAACTGGGTTGAGAGAAGTTTATTTCAAAACAAATTAATCTTCATCTTCCTTATCCAAAATCTGTGCAGTTTTTTTCTTTGTCTTTTTTTCAACCTTTTCCAAACTAGCAAATTTTCGAAGTTCTTCAAGTCTGATATGAGCTTTATAGAAAATAGAATCTTTAGTATATTCACCTTTTTCGTTCATCGTGCCTGCATCGCAAGCCATGAGAATTTCAGCACCTTGCTCTACAGTAGAAATAGCCCAAATATTAAATAAGCCATTTTTAACATCTTTAATAATTTCATTAGGAAGCATCAAATCTTTAACATTCTGTATAGGAATAATAACACCATGATTGCCATCTAATCCACGTTCTTTGCAAACTTCGTAAAATCCGGTAATCTTTTCATTCACTCCACCGATAGGCTGTATATCACCTTTCTGATTGACTGAGCCGGTAACAGCAATAGATTGCTTTATTGGCAAGCCACTTAAAGCAGAAAGTAGAATATAAATTTCTGCAGCAGAAGCCGAATCACCATCAATTCCACCATAAGATTGCTCAAAGGCAATCGAAGCAGTAAGCGAAAGAGGTTTGTTAGATGCAAATCTATCGCGCAAGAATGAAGAAATAATCAAGACTCCTTTGTTGTGTATAGCACCAGACAAATCAGCTTCACGTTCAATATTAATAATTCCATTATTTCCGGCGGTTACGATTGCAGTAATTCTGGCAGGTTTACCAAAACTAATAAAACCATTATTATATACAGTAAGACCATTGATCTGACCTATGCGTTCACCACTGGTATCAATAAGCATTGTGCCTTCGGAAATC
Organism: Candidatus Kapaibacterium sp.; assembly: GCA_030835065.1. Classification (GTDB taxonomy): domain Bacteria; phylum Bacteroidota; class Ignavibacteria; order Kapaibacteriales; family UBA2268; genus JAUQWR01. The sequence continues at coordinate 3,139 of JAUQWR010000079.1, read as the reverse complement.
TGATATTTAATTTTTTCGTCAAGCAAATCGTTTCGACGCCTTCTACTTTCAATAGCTTTTTCTACTTCTTCACGTCCAATAAAAGCCTTTTGACTATTGCCATCAAAATAAGCTGCTTCGCGTAGAATATCTGCAACATCAGAAAACTTTAAAGTAATTCGATTTTGATTGCCTGAGGCTTCGACTGCCCATTCTACTATAGCGGCAACTCCACTAGGCTCGCAGTGTGGCAAGGATTCTTCTTGGCATACTTTATTTATAAATCGTGCATAACTCAATATCAAATCATTGGTTCTTGCAGTTTCATAATCAAATTGTGCATGTACTTTAAATATTTTCTTAAAGCCTTTTTCGTAATGGAAAAGCATATGATAAAGTGATAAACCACCAATAATAATTACTTTAAGATTGACATTTACAGGCTCTGGTTTCAATGAAGCTTGCGAGAATTGAAAATATGCATCAAAGTTTTGAATTTCTAATTTATCATATAACAAAACTCTTTTCAATGCAGTCCAAACTCCAGCTTCTGAAAACAAATCATTAGCATTGACAATAAGGTAGCCTTGATCAGCTTTTAAAAGTGAGCCCGCTTTAATTTTTGTGAAATCAGTTCGCCAATATCCACCCCTTTTGTCGTAAACTCTTTCTATAGTACCAAATAAATTCGAATACGAAGGAGTAGTTTCTATAATCACAGGAGCGCTATTAGTTTCTGAATTATCTAAAATAACATTGACAGTAAACAAACGGAAAAAGTCTGTATCCTTATCTTCTGCAATCTCATCCGGCATATTAGGAACAGGAGCATTAGCAGGTACAAAAATATTTAAATGATTGAGAATATAATCCAAAACTTCATTTAAATAAATTTCAACGCTTGGATTGTGAGTAGAATTTCTTACTTCGTCCAGAGCAGATTTAACTTCAATTTCAGAATTATTTTTATCATTATCAGCAAGTGCCTTCCTAAACTCTTGCATAATTTTCATACCTTCGCGAGCAAGCTCAAAAATTTCGTTATGAAATTTGCGCCAGAGATCTTTTATACTATCTGCTTTTTTCTTTTCAAGTTTGCCTTCGGCTACTAATTCATCAACTACCTCGATGGCAACAGCTTTTCCTTCGATTATTGGAAAAACCTCAGGATGCAAAGAGCCTTGTTCGGTTTCTAGCTGACCTCTTAAAAATCCAAATGGAAGAATTCTCTCATCAAATTCTTCTAAAATCTTTTTTTCTCTGAGCTGATACTCTTCAATAATTTTTCTTTTAGATTGCTGGTAGGATTCTTCTTCGAACAATTTTGGGAGTCTTCTTCGCAAAAAAGTAATGGCATCATCCATAGATTTTGCAAATTCACGTGCTTTGCCTTTGGGCAATTTTATAAGACGGGGTTCATCTTCATTCTTAAAATTATTTACGTAGCAATAATCGTATGTAATTGGGCAAGAAAGTGTAATATTTTCAAGTATAGACTTTACAGTAGTCAAACGTCCTGTGCCAGATAGACCAGTAACAAAGATATTATAACCTTTAGCTTGCAGAGTTGCCCCAAGTTTAATAGCATCAATAGCTCTGGGTTGACCCACAATTTCGTTTAGTGGAGTAAGTTCTTTTGTAGTTTTAAAACTAAATAGGTCTTCAGGGCAAGACCATCTGAGTTTGTCGTTATCTAACCGCAAATCATTAAATTTATTAAGCGGCTTTTCATTTTTTTTATTAGCTTTTGCCATAATAAATCCCGTAAGTTAATTAGGATATGTCAATGGCAAAATGTAAAAAATTATTGAATAATACAATACTTTTTTCTATTTGAATAGAAAAATTTACTCAACAAGTAAATTTATAAAATCAGACTTTTCAGTGCATTTAATTAGCTTTTCTACATCAGATAAATTTGAACATTTATTAGAGATTTCGCTAATCAATTTAAGATGAGTATGGTATTCGTAAGGATTAGATAAAATCATAAAAGCAATTTGAATTGGTTCTCCGCTATTTGCTTCGAAGTCAATTGGTTTTTCTAGTGTTATTATAGCAATACTAACCGATTTTATTTGCTCAGATTTTACGTGTGGTAGCGCTATTTTATTACCTACAGCAGTGCTAAGCATAGCTTCTCTTTCGATTGCATCTTTTAGGATTTTTTCTTTCAGCTCTAAATCATCAACTTGTAAATATACCAATGCTTTTAATAATTCGTATTTGTCAGTAATATCCGAATTTAATAAAATTCTATCTTCACTTAAATAATCACTTAACATATCTAAATATTTCTTAATAAAACAATAGCTTTTTCAATAATGGTCTTATCGACCATAGCAGAATTCATAATAATTGGATTTGAATACAATTCTTTTGCTAATTCGAAATTGCCTTGTCCGAGCTGATAAGCAGCTAATATAGACAATCTCAATCCTTCCCTATCCATATTATTAAATGGATGAAAACCAAATTCGCTTATCAATTTTTTATCTTCAAATTTCAAACCAATTTGAGCTAATCTCAATCTTGCAATTTCTAATTGATCTTCGGATAAATTTCTGGAATAAGCAACAGATTTGAATAAATCTCTGGCTTTTTCTAAATTCATCATCGAAAATTCGGTATTGGCAAGATGAAAAGTTATATAATCGTCGCTAGAGTTTGTATTTGCTTCTTCTTGGAGCAAATTCTTATTTCTTAATTTTTTCTCTTCACTGCTATTTATATAACCATAATGAAGTATTTGAATATCAGTTTCAATAATTTCTAATCCACTATCAATAATCGAATCTGAAATTTGTTCATGGATTTTGCCATGATATTTGATTGATCTATGCTTTCTAAAAATTCTAGTTGCACGGTGTGTAGTGTAATTAGTTAAATTTTGATCTAAATAATTTTTTATAATAACACTGAGCCCGCCAATCCTATTGTTTGATAAATGAATTTGATTATCAGCGAATGATTCAAAATCCAACTCTTCGTCTGCATCTAAACTAAGAACCCACGAAGAATTAACATAAGCAATAGCTTGATTGCGTGCAGCAGAAAAATCATCTTCCCAGCTGTGATAAAATACATTTGCTCCGTGTTTTGCTGCAATAAATGCAGTTTTATCACTAGATCCTGTATCGACAACAATAATATTTGCAAA
>JAUQWR010000078.1 GCA_030835065.1 Candidatus Kapaibacterium sp. | reverse complement strand
TACAGCTCCTGTAGAACTTCATGGTGATGAATTAGGAAACCTCAGATCAATGGTTATTCAAAAGATGGAATTGGGCGAGCCTGATGCCTCAGGTCGTCGTCGTCCTGTGCCTATCAAAGATGCTATAGAAGAAATTTCAATCGATGTAGTTGTTGTAGCTATAGGTAATGGTTCAAATCCAATTATCAGCCAAACCACTCCAGATTTGAATGTAAACAAATGGGGCAATATATTAGTTGATGATAAATCAATGAAAACAAATAAAAAAGGCGTTTTTGCCGGTGGTGATATCGTTACTGGTGGTGCTACAGTAATTTTGGCTATGGGTGCCGGAAGAACTGCTGCTAACGCTATAGACGAATATCTTCAGAATGCAGAAAATTGGTAATTTAATACCTCTCTGGCAAAAGGGGCGGTCTTTAATTGGATCGCTCCTTTTCTTTTATGTGAGGCAATAATTTATTTTCGAATGTTTTTCTTATTCCTTGCAATTTCAAAAATTATTTATTCACCATTTCGTTTATCCTAAAAATTAGCATAATTATCTTAGAGTAAAAATGTTTAAAAGAATTTTGGTTGCCAATAGAGGTGAAATTGCTGTCAGAATTATCAGAGCCGCCAGGGAAATGGGGATAGAATCTGTAGCAATATACCATAAAGTAGATAAACAAATGCCATACGTAGATTATGCAGATTATGCTTACGAAGTGTATGGAGATACTCCTAAATCTGCATATCTAGACATTCAGCAAATAATTGAGGTTTGCAAAAAAAGTGATAGCGAAGCAGTTCATCCGGGTTATGGTTTTTTATCAGAAAATGCAGGATTTGCTAGGGCGGTTGTCGAGTCAGGACTTAATTTTATTGGTCCGAATGCAGAATCTATGGAGATGATGGGTTCAAAAACAAGAGCTAGGCAATTAATGGCTCAAGCTGCTGTTCCAATTGTTCCCGGAACTGATTCAAAGATTACAAATGTAGATTATGCGCTTGATATTGCCAAGAGTATGGGATTTCCCGTATTATTGAAAGCTGCTGCAGGTGGTGGAGGCAAAGGTATGAAAAAAGTATTTTCTTCGGATGAATTCGTATCAGCCTTCGAATCAGCATCTCGAGAAGCTTTGAATGCATTTGGCGATGATTCTGTTTATATTGAAAAATTTATTGAAAATCCTAAGCATATCGAAATTCAAGTAATTGCAGACAAACACGGCAATTACGCTTATTTAGGCGAAAGAGATTGCTCTATTCAAAGACGTCATCAAAAAGTAATTGAGGAAGCTCCATCTTCTGTTTTAGATGATGAGTTAAGAAAAAAAATGGGTGAGGTGGCTATAAATGCTGCTAAAGCCTGTAATTATTTTAATGCCGGCACAATTGAATTTCTATTGGATAAAAATAAAAATTTTTACTTTCTAGAAATGAATACCAGACTGCAAGTAGAACATCCTGTTACTGAAGTAATCTATAATGTTGATTTAGCTAAAGAACAAATTCGTATTGCATGGGGAGAAAAATTATCTTTCACACAAGATGACTTGAAAATAAATGGACATGCAATCGAGTGTAGAATTTATGCCGAAGATCCTTTTAATGGGTTTTTGCCGGATATTGGAAAAATTAATTACTTAAGGCAACCTGCCGGATATGGCGTGAGAGTAGATAGCGGTGTCGAACAAAATACCGAGGTCTCAATTCATTTCGATCCGATGCTTGCAAAGTTAATTACTTGGGGAAGAGATAGAAGCGAAGCTATTAGCCGAATGGAAAGAGCTTTAAGAAATTATAGAGTGAAAGGTGTGAAAACGATAATTCCGTTCTTATTAGCTGTGATGCAGCATTA